>NZ_JBTWMV010000140.1:0-1382 GCF_054850255.1 Streptomyces sp. 7R007
TGAAGCTTCTATGTCCCGTCAACCCCCACTTTCGCCGCGGCGGCGTTGTTGAGATGGCGGTAGAGGTGTCGGGCGAGGTAGCGCTTGAGGCAGCGGCGGATCTCGCGGTCTGTCTTGCCTTCGGTCCGCCGTCGGTCAACGTAGGCGCGGGTTTGCGGGTGATGCACCATGCGGACCATCGCGATGACGTTCAGAGCTCGGTTGAGACGCCTGTCGCCGCCGCGATTGAGGCGGTGGCGAGTGGTGTTGCCCGATGAGGCCGGGATGGGGCTCACTCCGGCGAGGGCGGCGAACGCGGCCTCGTCACGGACCCGTCCCGGGTGGGACCAGGCGACCAGGACAGTGGCGGCGGTGATGGGGCCGATTCCTGTTTCCTCGGGGAGGCCGGCCGCGGGGCTGGCGTCGACGAGTTCGGCTATCCGGTTCATGTTGTCCATGATTTCCGTGTCAAGGGCGAGGATCCTCTTGGCGAGACGGACAGCCTCGGTGCGGGCTGTCGTGGCGGCGAGGTCCTCCTCACGGGGGCGCCAGCGGGCGATTTCACCGATCTGCCTGGTACCGAGGGGACGACGGGCGTCTATGCCGAGGTCGGCGATGCGCACGAGGGCAGTCAAGGCGTTCACGGCCCTGGTCCGCTCGCTGGTGAGCTCGTCCCGGGAGGTGAGGAGGATCTGTGCTGCCGCCCGCACCCCCTCGTCCATCCGCGGAGTGCGCAGTTGGTCTTCGGGGAGCGGAAGCACGGCAGCGGCTATCCGCCGGGCGTCGATCGGGTCGGATTTGCCGATGCCGCGGCGGCCGGCGCGGCCCATTCTGGCGGCTTCAGCCACCTGGTAGCCGGCGCGTGTCGTCTGGCGGGCGATCTGGGCTCCGTAACTGCCTGCACCCTCGATCACCCACAGAGCACCGAGATCCCCTCCGGTGCGACGTCCGGCCCAGCTGATGGCTCGGGCCCTGCCGGCGTGGGTGTTGGGGAATGCCTGCGTGCCCAGGTGCTCACCGTTGGCGGCGAGCACGGCGTAGGTATGCGTTTTGGCGTGGGTGTCGACGCCGATGACGAACGAACGTGTGTGGGCGACAATGGTGTTCACGCGATCGGGATTCCTCTCCGTGAGACGGTAATCGCGGTCGCTGCGGACCGGTGCCGTGCCCGGGAGAGGTCACTTCGAGGCAGAACTGTGACGGGCCACGGCCCTGGCGGGTCGGGCAGGCTTCTTATCAGGCCACCGAGGTGGGCCGGGTCGGCGCCGGCCGCCCGCCGCAGACGGACAGTTCATAGGCAAGGCACCCTCGGGGGCCACTTTTGTCACGAGTCACGACTACGACGAGGCGACCGACGTCAACCCTGCCAGCCGGTCCCGGACCAGCCAGATGAAGACTCACAG
>NZ_JBTWMV010000141.1:0-1302 GCF_054850255.1 Streptomyces sp. 7R007
CAGATCGGTCATGCTGGGCTTACCGGCCTTTCTCTCTCTCAGTGGGGCAGGCCGGGGAGGGGGCGCAGTGTGGACGCCAATGATCGTACGGGCCCGCGTCAGTGGGCTGCTACGCCGCAACAGTTCGACCGGTTGGCCCGCGGGGTGCTGAGGACTGCACGTGACGCGGCCCGGGAGCTGCGGCGGGCCCCTCCGGCCCCGGATCGGCAGGCTTGGGCGCTTGGCATACTGGCGGGCCAGACATGGGCGATGCTAGGGCCCGGCGTGCCGGACAACCCGCCGGTCGGGATTGCAGCACAAGAGAAGTTCGTGCGCGACACTCTCACACTCGCCGTGCACGTGCGGGCGTGCAGCTGGGCGAAGGCTGACCTCGGTGGGTTGGGCGTGCCGGGCCAGGCTGACGTACCGCACTCTGGGGAGCGGCAGATGGCCGACGCCTTCGATGTCCTCGGACGGTTGATGCTCCCCAGCTCCTCGCCCGAGGGCTGGACTGCCACTCTCGTCACTGACTTGGCCCGTGGCGACAAGACGTTGGAAGCGGCCGTCAAGCTGGGCAAATACGTCCTGCATCCCACCTTCCTGGCCCTCGCCAACGATGCGACCCGTGTCCTCGCCGAAGCCCTGCACACCATCAACGTGAGCCGCCTGCAGGCGCTGGCCGATTCGGTACGGGAGCCGTCCGTCGGGCTGAAACTCCCGAAGACGAGGCCCGCCACCACGCAGATCGGAGGTGCTCCGCGCGAGTCGCTCCGCGGGCCGGTGGGCAACAATGTGCCGGACGCTGTCTCTGTCTTCGCCGAACCGGACGAGGTCGAGCCCAGGAAATTCAGCAGTCCGGCCGAAGGCGAGCCGGGGCCGGCATTTCGTGCCCCTCGCCGTGGCCGCTCCGTCTGACCATCGTCTGCGTGGGTCCCGACTTCTTCCAAGCGCCCGCCGATAGGCACCCAAAGTCCGATGAGAACGCTCAGCCTGCGCAGCGAGCGGGGACCCTAGGCGCGTTTGAGGCAGGTCTGAGGTACCTGGCCGCCCTGCACAACGCGCCAGATGCTGCCCTCCTTGCCGCACTTGTTGTAGGCGGGACCGCGGTCGGTTCGTGCGATGGCCACGTCCACGGGGGCCTCACTGTGCCACAAATCCAGCCCTTGGATTTGATTCACTTGAAGCGGCGGGGACTGAGAAACGGGGCTTCAGCCACCGTGCCAGTCCCCGCCGCTCTCAACACCCGTAGTCACTTGAATGACAAGACAGGGTGCCGAACAGCGGTGACCCTGCTGCTATCCGTTGGACAGTGCCACGGGAATT
>NZ_JBTWMV010000142.1:0-1293 GCF_054850255.1 Streptomyces sp. 7R007
CCAGCGCCAACGTATCGGTGTGGCACGGGCGTTGGCGCTGGAGCCGAAGCTGATCGTGGCGGACGAGCCGGTCTCCGCCCTCGACGTCTCCATCCAGGCACAGGTCGTCAACCTGCTGCAGAAAGTCCAGGACGAGCTCGGCATCGCCTTCGTCTTCATCGCCCACGACCTCGCGGTGGTACGCCACTTCTCACAGCGCGTGGCGGTCATGTACCTCGGTAAGATCGTCGAGATCGCCGACCGCGACGACCTGTACGGCAACCCGCGCCACCCCTACACGCGGGCCCTGCTGTCCGCCGTGCCCGAGGCCACGGTGGACCAGACGCCGGCCCGCGAGCGCATCCGCCTGACCGGCGACGTGCCCTCGCCGCTGAACCCGCCCTCGGGCTGCCGGTTCCGCACCCGCTGCTGGAAGGCGACGGAGAAGTGCGCGACCGAGGCCCCGCCGCTGGTCCAGGTCGAGGGCAACAAGCCGGGCCACCTGACCGCCTGTCACTACCCCGAGACGCAGGACGCCGTTCCCGCGCTCACCGAGGACCCCGAGGCCGCGGCCTGACAACACCCCTTTTCCGTCAGTCCGCGGTCCTTGCGGAACGGACTTCCACGGCCCATTGACCCGAGCCCACGAACGTCCGGTCCAGGGGAACGAAGGCCCGCGCCTCCCCAGGCGCGGGCCTTCTTCACATCCCCTGGCGTCAGTCGTCGCCGGCGTCCTCCTCCAGCGCCGCCAGCGCCGGGTCCAGCACGATGTCCTCGTCCCGGGCCTCGATGGTGGGGTCCTCCGGGAAGTGACAGGCCGTCAGATGGCCTTCCTTGTTGCCGGAGAGCCGGACCAGCGGCGGTTCCTCGGCCGCGCACTTGTCCTGCGCCTTCCAGCACCGCGTGCGGAAACGGCAGCCGGAGGGCGGGGCGATGGGGGACGGCACGTCACCGGCGAGGCGGATGCGCTCGCGGCCGCCGGCGTCCTGCTCGCCGTCGAGGCTGACCTCGGGGACGGCGGAGAGCAGGGCGTGGGTGTAGGGGTGGCGGGGGCGGGCGTAGATGGACTCGCGGTCGCCGACCTCGATGATCTTGCCGAGGTACATGACCGCCACACGCTGCGAGAAGTGGCGTACCACCGCGAGGTCGTGGGCGATGAACAGGAACGCGATGCCCAGCTCCTGCTGCACCTTCTGCAGCAGGTTGACGACCTGCGCCTGGATGGAGACGTCGAGGGCGGAGACCGGCTCGTCCGCCACGATCAGCTTCGGCTCCAGCGCCAACGCCCGTGCCACGCCGATGCGCTGGCGCTGA
>NZ_JBTWMV010000143.1:0-1233 GCF_054850255.1 Streptomyces sp. 7R007
AGAAGCCGTTGTCTTTCCGAGAGTGACGGGTTCGTTTCCGCTGGTCAGGTGTAGGGGTGGTGTTTCGGCGGGAGGGACGGGGAGTCGTGTCGTCTCTTCGGCGGAGGTGCCGGAATGCCGTCGGTGATGGGGCTGCTGGAGGAGCGTGAACGCGCCGCTCGGCAGCGGGTGGAGGCTCTCCAGGCCGAGCTGCGGGAAGCGGAGGCGGTGTGGGAGCGGTTCGTTATCGCCCGTGAGACGGTGGGCGAGGTTCTGGCGGAGCCCCGCGGAGGCGAGGACGTGGCGCCGGTCGAGGTGGCCAGCGAACGGCCGGTGCAAGTCAGGCAGGCGGTGCCCGGCTCAGTGGTGCCGCACTGGGAGGAAGGGCTCGCGTCGGCGGTTCTCGCGCCGGACTACCGGCGGATCATGGACGTCCTGGCCGGCGGGAACGGGAGGCGCGGGGAGTCGATGGACTGTCGTCAACTCGCGGCTGCGCTGGGGCTGGAGCCGGTTGCGGCGAAGGTGGAAGGGGTGCGGTCCAAAGCCAAGCGGCTGGCCGTTCGGGGCTGGCTGGCGGAGGAACGGCCGGGGCTGTTCAGCGTGCCCGTCGGGCGAGGCGGCGGCTCATGACCATGCTCATCGCCCACGTGATCACCGCCTCCGAGGTGTCGGTGCGCGTCTCGTAGTCGCGGGCGAGGCGGCGTGAGTGCATCAGCCATGCGAAGGTGCGCTCCACCAGCCACCTCTTGGGCAGCACGGTGAAGCCGCTGGTGTCGTCGCTGCGTCTGACCACGGTCAGCGCGACGCGCAGGACATTGCGGGCGAGGTCGACCAGGCGCCCGGTGTAGCCGCCGTCGGCCCACACACGCGTGACGCGCCAGTGCCGTTCGCGCAGCCGAGCCAGGAGTGTCTGTCCCGCGTCCCGGTCGGTGACCGAGGCCGCGGTCACCATCACGGCCAGCAGCAGTCCGAGGGTGTCCACCACGATGTGCCGCTTGCGGCCGTTGACCTTCTTCCCGCCGTCGAAGCCCCGGCTCGAGGCAGGTACCGATGCGGCTGCCTTCACCGACTGCGCGTCGATGATGCCGGCCGTCGGCTCCGCATCCCGGCCCGCAGCCACGCGGACCCGCTCGCGCAACCGGTCGTGGAACTCGGCGGTCAGGCCCTTGTCCCGCCAGCGCCGGAAGAAGGCGTAGACGCGGTCCCACGCGGGGAAGTCCGCAGGCATCGCCCGCCAGGTGATGCCGCCCGCGA
>NZ_JBTWMV010000144.1:0-1203 GCF_054850255.1 Streptomyces sp. 7R007
TCAGAACCAACACAGTGGACGCGAGCCTCTATGGACAAGCCCTCGGCCTATTAGTACCGGTCACCTCCACACGTTACCGTGCTTCCAGATCCGGCCTATCAACCCAGTCGTCTACTGGGAGCCTTACCCCATCAAGTGGGTGGGAGTCCTCATCTCGAAGCAGGCTTCCCGCTTAGATGCTTTCAGCGGTTATCCCTCCCGAACGTAGCCAACCAGCCATGCCCTTGGCAGAACAACTGGCACACCAGAGGTTCGTCCGTCCCGGTCCTCTCGTACTAGGGACAGCCCTTCTCAAGACTCCTACGCGCACAGCGGATAGGGACCGAACTGTCTCACGACGTTCTAAACCCAGCTCGCGTACCGCTTTAATGGGCGAACAGCCCAACCCTTGGGACCGACTCCAGCCCCAGGATGCGACGAGCCGACATCGAGGTGCCAAACCATCCCGTCGATATGGACTCTTGGGGAAGATCAGCCTGTTATCCCCGGGGTACCTTTTATCCGTTGAGCGACGGCGCTTCCACAAGCCACCGCCGGATCACTAGTCCCGACTTTCGTCCCTGCTCGACCCGTCGGTCTCACAGTCAAGCTCCCTTGTGCACTTACACTCAACACCTGATTGCCAACCAGGCTGAGGGAACCTTTGGGCGCCTCCGTTACCCTTTAGGAGGCAACCGCCCCAGTTAAACTACCCATCAGACACTGTCCCTGATCCGGATCACGGACCCAGGTTAGACATCCAGCACGACCAGACTGGTATTTCAACGACGACTCCACCCGAACTGGCGTCCAGGCTTCACAGTCTCCCAGCTATCCTACACAAGCCGAACCGAACACCAATATCAAACTGTAGTAAAGGTCCCGGGGTCTTTCCGTCCTGCTGCGCGAAACGAGCATCTTTACTCGTAGTGCAATTTCACCGGGCCTATGGTTGAGACAGTCGAGAAGTCGTTACGCCATTCGTGCAGGTCGGAACTTACCCGACAAGGAATTTCGCTACCTTAGGATGGTTATAGTTACCACCGCCGTTTACTGGCGCTTAAGTTCTCAGCTTCGCCCCACCGAAATGGAGCTAACCGGTCCCCTTAACGTTCCAGCACCGGGCAGGCGTCAGTCCGTATACATCGCCTTACGGCTTCGCACGGACCTGTGTTTTTAGTAAACAGTCGCTTCTCGCTGGTCTCTGCGGCCACCCCCAGCTCA
>NZ_JBTWMV010000145.1:0-1041 GCF_054850255.1 Streptomyces sp. 7R007
ACATCGGGGCCGGATCCACGCTCGAACCGATCGACGGCACCGTGTACTTGAAGAAGCCGCCGTCACCGCCCATCGCGTGCCGGTCGGCGCCCGGCATGAGCGTCAGCTCCTGCGGCGGCGCCGCGGTGGGCATCCGCTGCACCGCGGTCGCCGACCCCTGGGTTGCGTCCGCCGACCGCTGCACCCCGGTCGCCGCGGCCTGCTCGGCGCGGGCCGGCGCGGGCGCCGACATCACCCGGGCCGCGTTCGCCTCCGCCTCCCGCTCGAACCGGTCCGACGGGTCGCTGATCCTGAGCCCGCTGCCGTTGTCCGTGCCGGCCACCGGGCCCTGGCGCTGCTGGATCACGTGGGTGAGCTCGTGGGCCAGCGTATGGCTGTCCCCACCGCCGTCACCGATGACGACATGGCTGCCGGAGGTGTAGGCGCGCGCCCCCACCGACGCCGCCGACCTGCGGGCCGCGGCGTCGTCGTGCAGGCGCACGTCGCCGAAGTCGGCGCCGAGCCGCGCCTCCATGTCCCGGCGGACCGGCTCGGCGAGCGGGCGGCCCGGCGAGCGCAGCACCTGGTCGACGCCGGACCGCTGCACCGGCGTACCGTGCCCGCAGCCCGCGTCGTGCTCGTGCTGCTCCTGCTCGGCCAGCCGGGCCACCGCCGCGTTCCCGGCCGCCCGCTGCAAGGCCAGCACCGCCTCGGGGGAGCGGCTCGTGACAGCGTGGTTCATGGCGATGGCGGTCGGCGTGCGCCGGGCGGACCGGGGTCCTCCCGCACCTTGCTTCTTCGTGCCCGACGACTGATCCTGGCTGCGCATACGAGTCCCTGGAACGGCGTGGTGACGGTAAACCACCACGTATAGCCCGCCGGCCGGGAACGCGGAAGGTCCCTCCGGGCAGACCCGGGGGCACACCCGCCGGCGCCGCGGGACCCGTCGGCCCTCACGGGCAGCCCCCTTCGCCCGGTCGGGCAACGACCTTGCCCCGGGGCCTCATGACCCGCTCCCGACTCCCCGCCTAGCGTGGGCGGGTGAGCCTTTGGACTTCCCTG
>NZ_JBTWMV010000146.1:0-968 GCF_054850255.1 Streptomyces sp. 7R007
CCCGGCCACTTCGGCCTGCTGGGCCAGCCGGCGCGAGCGCACCCCGGCCGGCCGGACCCGCATCGCGAGGAAGCGCGCGGTCATCGGGCTCCGGGAACCCTCGCGCCAGGTCACCTCCTTGAAGGCTGCCCGTCCGGCGGCCGCGGCCTGGGTGGCCACCGGCACCGGTGGCTGCCGGCAACGGGGCAGCGGAGGTCGGCCGTTGCCGGACCAGGCCGGGGCATCGGGGTGCGCGTCATGCGGCTGGACGGTGATGTCGCCGCGGATGCCGACCACGTACGCGTGTCCCCGCTCGGCCAGGCCGGCACGGAAGTCGGCGTTCTGGCCGTAGCCGGCATCGGCCACCACCGGCGGCACCAGTCCCCATCCGGCCAGTTCATCCAGGGCGTCCAAGGCCAGCCGCCACTTCTCCCGGTGCCCGACGTCCTTGGGGACGCCGGTCCGACGCGCCGGACGGCGTCATCCGCCCATTCCTGGGGCAGGAACAGCCGCCAGGCAAGCGGGCACGAGGCCGTATTGGAGACCGCGTGCACGCTGACGGCGACCTGGCAGTGGGCCTGCTTGCCCAGCGCTCCGCAGCACTGGTGGGCGACGCCGACCGACATCCTGCCGTCCTTGGGAAACGACACGTCATCGACCGCCCAGGCGTCCGGGCCCGATCCGCGGCACCAGCCGCTCGCCGATCCGCCGGCGCACCGCCCCCGGATCCCAGGTGGACTGATTCACGAACTGCTGCAGGTTCTGCTCGTTGCCTTCCGGCAGTCGCTGGGCCATCGACTGGATCGACTTGCGCCGCCCGTCCAGCACCAGCCCTCGCAGATAGCAGTCGCTCTTGGCCCGCTGGTCCTTGCGTGACAACGAGGCAAACACATCCGCCACGAACAACGCCAACGTCGCCCGAACACGGTTCACTTCATGTGCATCCACACAGTCCCCATGCCCCTGAACACGGGCGATCCACAGACCTA
>NZ_JBTWMV010000147.1:0-956 GCF_054850255.1 Streptomyces sp. 7R007
CTCTCGGCGGAGAACACGGCCGTGCGGGTCGCGGACCTGGGGCTGGGCGCGACCGGTCACCCGGTGCTGGAAGCCTCCGTGCAACCGGCGGACGGCGACGGCCGCGTGCTGACCGGGCGCGTGTCGCAGCACAGGCTGTCCTGGCTGTCCGATCACGTGATCGGAGACTCGACGCTGGTCCCGGGAGCGGCCCAGCTGGAGTGGGCGCTGCGCGCAGCGGACGAGGTCGGCTGCGGCGGGGTGACGGAACTCGTGCTCCACGCACCGCTGACCGTACCCGCATCGGGTGGCCTGGACGTCCAGGTCATCGTGGGCGCCGCGGACCACGACGGCCACCGGGAGGTGGGCGTGCACTCGCGTGCCGACCACGACGGCACGTGGGTCTGCCACGCCACGGGCGTACTCGCACCCGAGCCGACGGCCGGCGCCGGTCCGGACCGTGGCCCGTGGCCGCCGTCCGGGGCCGAGCCGGTCGACACCGCCGGCTTCTACGGGGACACCGCCGATGCCGGCTACGGTTACGGCCCCGCCTTCCAGGGAGTCCGGGCGGTCTGGCGGCACGGCGCGGACGTGCTCGCCGAACTCGAGCTGCCCGACGCGGTGACGGACCGCGACGGCTTCGGCATCCACCCCGCGCTGCTCGACGCGGCGCTCCATCCGCTGCTGCTGATGGGCCGGTTCAGTGCCGGGAAGGTCTGGCTGCCGTTCTCCTGGAGTGGCGTCACGCTGCACGCCACGGGCGCCGCGTCGGCCCGCGTCCGCCTGTCACCGCTGGGCGAGGGGCTGGACGACGGCGTCCAGGTCACCGTCACCGACCCGACCGGCGCCCCGGTGCTCGACGTGGCCTCGGTCGTCCTTCGCGAAGCGGACCGGCGCCGACTCGGCGCTGCGCGTGCGCGCGGGGCCGGTGATGTGTACGGCGTCGAGTGGGTGCCTGCTGAGGAGGCGGCCGGTGG
>NZ_JBTWMV010000148.1:0-920 GCF_054850255.1 Streptomyces sp. 7R007
GCCGCGCCGGATCATCTGGTTCGGCGCGAAGGAACAACGCCCCTACACGCTCTCGGTGTTGCGCTCGGGCGTCAGTCCGCTGCCCGTGGAGGGGACTTACGTGCAGCGGGGGTTCCTGCCGCGCTGGCTGGCGACCTTCTTCGGTGTGTTCCTCGCCCTCGCGATCACCTTCGTGATGCTCTGGATCGCCTACAAGCCCTCCATCGCCTCCGGCGCCACCGAGTCCGTCGCCGAGGCCGGCAGCACCCTCGCCCCCAGCCCTTCGGCGACCTCGTCGGCCCCGCTGCCACCGGCTCCCACGCAGTCCACCACGCCGCCGGCCGCCGACACGGCGACCGGAGCGGCGGCGGGCGCGTCCGGCGGCGGGGGCGGCGGCGCCACGGCCACGGTGACCGCCAAGCCCAAGGCCGAGACCGCGGCCACCGCCGTCAACCGCCTGGCGAAGGACGACCCCGGCGGCCGGCACGTCTGCTACCGCGCCTTCGTGCAGGGCAAGGGGTGGCAGAAACCGGTGTGCGACGGCACCGTCAGCGGCACGGTCGGACAGGGCAGGCCCATCAAGGCGCTCAACGTCGCGGTGTACGGCGTCCAGGGCTCCGCCGGCAACGCCATGGTCTACAACCCCGACTCGACCAACGGCCAGGGCACCTGGAAGCCGAACTGGACGCCCATCGTCGCCGACGGCAAGGACAACTACATCGGCGGCACCAAGCAGGACACCCCCTACTTCGTGACCTTCGTCTGGAACGTCGGCAGCGGACAGGCCTGCAACATGGTCAAGATCAGCGGGCTGGACTGGAAGGCGCAGTCCTGCAACAACGCCCGCCCCGACCTCAACACCGCCGGTGACTTCGACAACTCCCGCTTCATCGAAGCGATCAAGCTGACGGTGTGACGGCATGACCTTGTGGACCTCTCTC
>NZ_JBTWMV010000149.1:0-912 GCF_054850255.1 Streptomyces sp. 7R007
CCTGTGGGGCGACGTCGGGATGGTCGCCGACCAGGCCTCCACGGCGTTCCTCTCCCGTTTCGGCGTCCGTCCGCTCGACCCCGACCTGGCCACCCGAGCCCTGCACCAGGCGATCACCGGCAACACGCCCGCGCTCACCGTCGCCGACATCGACTGGACGCGGTTCACCCCCACCTTCACCGCCGTACGGCCCTCCCCCCTCCTCGCCGACCTCCCCGAGAACAACCGACCGGCCACCGGCGGCACAGCCGTGGCGGCGCCACTGGTCGAGGAACTCGCCGAGGCCCCGGCCGGTCAGCGGGAGCACATTCTGCTGCGGCACGTGCAGGCCCAGGCGGCCGCCACCCTCGGCCTGCCGTCGCCCGGCGACGTACCGCCGCACAAGCCGTTCCAGGAACTCGGTTTCGACTCCCTCACCGCCGTCCAGCTGCGCAACCAGCTCAACGCCAGCACCGGACTCCAGCTCCCGACGACCGTCGTCTTCGACCGGCCCACCCCCCGGGAACTCGCCGGCTACCTGCACACACGGCTGGCCGGCCAGGACGTGCCGACCGAGGGCTCCATCCTGGCCGAGCTCGCCCGGTGGGAGGCGGCGTGTGCCGCGGGCGAGGTGGACGCCGCCGCGCGCCGGCGGATCGCCGTACGGATGCGGTCCCTGGTGACCGCGTGGAGCGGCGGCCCGACCGCGTCCGGCCGTGACCTGGAGAGCGCGACGGCGGACGACATGTTCGCCCTCATTTCCGAAGAGTTCGGCAAGTCCTGACCACCCGCACCTCGAAGGAGCACGGCCGCATGTCGACCGAGGAAAGGCTTCTCGACAACCTCAAGTGGGTCACCGCGGAGCTGCGCACCGCGCGCGAGCGTCTGCAGGAGCTGGAGTCGGCCGCGCCCGAGCCGATCGCGATCATCGGG
>NZ_JBTWMV010000015.1:0-217696 GCF_054850255.1 Streptomyces sp. 7R007
CGGCGTCTGATCCCCAGTCAGAAGGGGCTGTCTTCCCGGCCGTTGGGCCGTTCCGACGTCTCAAACCTTAGCCGATTCTCTCGGCGATTCCCAATCGGGCCGCCGGGCTCCCATTCGAATTGAATTCGGGCATGCCGATATCAACCCGTTCGGGAGGTCGTGCTGATGGTTTGTTGCCGCTACCGCGGCGAGAGGTGCTGCCGCAGAACCGTTACGGCCCCGTGGCAACCCGAAGAACTCTACGGATCCGGCAGAGCGCTGTCAAGCACCCCGTGTCAAGATCTTTTCAGTCGAGGTCGCTGAGCCGCCCGCCGGCGTCCGGTTGCGCATGTTCCACCCTACGCAGAAGGCGGGTGAGGACCTCACCCAGAGCCGTGCGCTCCTCCGCGGACAGGTCCTGGAGCAGGTCCTCTTCGAAGACCGTGGCGAGGCGCATCGCCTCCAGCCACTTCTCGCGGCCGTCGGGCGTCAGCTCGACGATGACACGGACGCGGTTGGCCTCGTCGCGTTCCCGGGTGACCAGTCCCTCCGTGACCATGCGGTCGATGCGGTGGGTCATCGCGGCCGGCGTCAGGCCGAGCCGCTTGGCGAGGTCGCTCGGGCCCAGTCGGTAGGGGGCGCCGGACAGGACGAGGGCCTTGAGGACCTCCCACTCGGCGTTGCTGATGCCGAGCGCGGCGGTCTGGCGGCCGTAGGCGACGTTCATCCGGCGGTTCAGCCGGGACAGTGCCGACACGATCTTCTCGACCTGGGGATCGAGACCCTGGAACTCGCGCTGATAGGCGGCGATCTGTTCTTCGAGGGTCGGCTCCGGGATGCCGGCGGTGTCGGCCATGGGCGCAGTATCGCACGGCCCCCCTTTGCCTCGAAGTCCTTCGATGTGTACTCTTTAGCCTCGAACTTTAGCTTTGAAGTCTTCACTCCTAACAACTAATGAGTGGGACTCCGATCAGATGAGAGAGGTGAACGTGACCAGGGCGATGGGCGCAGCGATGCGCCGGATCCACGTCGGTAACGCACTCAGCGCGTTCGGGCTCGGCTTCACCGTCCCCTACCTGTACGTCTATGTGGCGCAGGTGCGGGGACTGGGAGCCATGACGGCGGGGCTGGTCCTCGCCGTGTTCGCCGTGGCCGCGCTGCTCGTGCTGCCGTTCGCCGGGCGGGCCATCGTCCGGCGCGGTCCGCTGCCGGTCCTGATCGCCGCCCTGGTCACCGCCGCACTGGGCGCGCTGAGCCTCGGGCTCGCGGGCAACGCCACGGCCGTACTGCTGTCGGCGGCGGCGCTCGGCGCCGGGCAGGCCGTGATGCAGCCGGCGCTCGCCACGATGATCGTGGACTGCTCGACCGCCGACACCCGATCACGGGCGTTCGCGATGCAGTTCTTCCTGCAGAACCTGGGGCTCGGCGTCGGTGGCCTCATCGGCGGCCATCTCGTCGACTCTACGCGCGTCGACTCCTTCACCCTGCTGTTCTCGATCGAGGCGGCGGTGTTCCTGCTGCTGGTGGCCGTGATGGCGAGCGTGCGGATGCCGCACTCGCCGCGCGTCGAGGACGCTCCGGCGCGGTCGGTCAGGGGCGGTTGGAAGCAGCTGCTCGGCAACCGGGCCATGGTGCAGCTGTCCGTGCTGGGCTTCGTGCTGTTCTTCGCCTGCTACGGGCAGTTCGAGTCGGGCCTGAGTGCCTACGGTGTCGAGGCCGCCGGGATCTCCACGTCCGCGCTGGGCAGCGCGCTCGCCGCCAACACGCTGATGATCGTCGTCGCGCAGTTCGCGGTGCTCAGGTTCGTCGAGCGCCGGCGCCGGTCCCGGGTGATCGCCGGGGTGGGCCTGATCTGGGCGGTGGCGTGGCTCGCGGCCGGCTACGCCGGGCTCGGGCACGGCAGCCAGGAGATAGCGACGGCCGCCTTCGTGTCGACGTACGCGCTCTTCGGTCTCGGCGAGGCGATGCTGTCGCCGACGGTCGCCCCGCTGGTGGCCGATCTGGCGCCCACGGGGATGGCCGGTCAGTACAACTCCGCCTTCGCGCTGGTCAAGCAGCTCGCCCTGGCCGTCGGCCCGGCGGTGGGCGGTCCGATGGGCGCCTCCCTGCACGCGCCGTACATCGTGACGTTCCTGCTCTTCTCCCTGGCCGTCACCGTCCTGGCCGTACGCCTGGGCCGTCACCTCACCCCCGTACAGGACCAGCCGTGGCGCAGGAAGAGCCGCGTGGTGGCTCAGGGGAACACACCGGCACGGTCCATCGCCGCGTGACTGCCCGACCCTCGCGCCGCCCTTAGCGCACTACCTCTTCGGCAGCACGAACTCGCACCAGACCGCCTTCCCGCCCCCGGGCGTCCTCCGCGACCCCCAGTTCGACGCGATGGTGGCCACGATGGCGATGCCCCTGCCCGACTCGTCGCCCGGCTCCGCCCGACGGCGGCGCGGGAGGTGGTCGTCGCCGTCCGTGACCTCGACGATCAGGCGGCGGTCGGTGCGCCGCAGCCGCAGCCGCATGGGGGGCGTGCCGTGCTGGAGGGAGTTGGCGACCAGTTCGCTGGCCGCGAGGACGCCGAGGTCGTGCAGTTCGGTGGGGAAGCGCCAGCTGGTGAGCACGCCGGAGGCGAAGGCACGCGCGCGTGGGGCCGCTTCCACACCGCCGAGGAGTTCGAGCGCGGCGTTGCGGAAGAGTTCGCTGTCGGTGCCCGTGCGGGCCGGGTGCTGGAGGACCAGGACCGCCACGTCGTCGTCGTGGTCCGCCGTCACGCCCGCCGAGCGGACCAGGCGGTCGCAGACGACCTGGGGAGTGCCGGTGGCGCCGGCGAGGGCGCGCTCCAGCGCGGCGATGCCCTCGTCCAGGTCCTCGTCACGGCGTTCGACCAGGCCGTCGGTGTAGAGCACGGCGGTGGAACCCGGGCCGAGGGGGATGGAGCCGGAGGCGTGCATCCAGCCGCCGGTGCCGAGGGGCGGGCCGGTGGGCTCGTCGGCGCGCAGGACGACGCCGGACTCGTCGCGCACCAGGATGGGCAGGTGGCCGGCGGAGGCGTACACCAGCCGGCCCTCGTTCGGGTCGTGGACGGCGTACGCGCACGTGGCGATCTGGTTGGCGTCGATCTCGGCGGCCAGGCCGTCGAGGAGTTGCAGGACCTCGTGCGGGGGCAGGTCGAGGCGGGCGTACGCGCGCACGGCCGTACGGAGCTGGCCCATGACGGCCGCGGCGCGGACGCCTCGGCCCATGACGTCGCCGATGACCAGGGCCGTGCGGCCGCCGCCGAGGGTGATGACGTCGTACCAGTCGCCGCCGACCGCGGCCTCGGTGCCGCCGGGCTGGTAGGTGGCGGCGATGCGCAGGTCGTCGGGCTGTTCCAGTTCCTGGGGGAGGAGGGAGCGCTGGAGGGTGACGGCCGTCTCGCGCTGGCGGCGCTCGCTGGCGCGCAGGCGTTCGGCGGCTTCGGCGTGGTCGGTGACGTCGGTGGCGAAGACGAGCACGCCCGCGTGGTCGGCTTCGGTGACGGGGGTGCAGGTGAAGGTGTAGGAGCGGCCGTCGGGGGCCTTGCGGGACTTCAGGGTGCGGGGGCGGCCGCTGCGCAGGACCTGGTCCAGGAGGGGCAGCAGGCCCAGTTCGTCGAGTTCGGGGAGGGCGTGGCGGGTGGGTTCGCCGAGGGGGCGTACGCCGAAGGCCGCCACGTAGTTGTCGTTGACGTACGCGACCCGGTGGTCGGGGCCGTGGACCAGGGCGACCAGGGCCGGGACGCGGTCGAGGACCTCGCGGACGGGCAGGTCGTCGACGGCGGGCACGGGCGGGGTGTCGTCGGTGAGCTGTTCGGCACGGGCCGCCGGCACCGATCCCTCGGCGGTGATCGCGTGCTCGGACGCCGCGGCGGTGCGGCGCTGTGTTCCGGGGAGCCGGGCGCTCCAGCGCGTGAAGTTCACGAATCCTTGCCTCGTGTCGTCGTCTGCGGCGTCGTCGGCCGGACCCGGCCTGGTGGAGGGAGGGTGGCGCGCCCGGGATGCAGCACGGTGGGAAAGCCTCTGGGTTCGAATGGGTCCGAAGGGCGGGCCGCGGCCCGTCCGTGCGGAGGTCGTCAGTCTGGCAGTGTCGCCTACCGGGCCGACATCCGTCAGACGCCCACCCGGTCGGCGGAGTTCCTGGATCCGGTCAGGACGACCCCTTCGGGTCGGCTGTCGGGTCGGTAGGAGGCTTTCCACCGGCCGCGAGTTCGAACTCCGCCCGGGGATGTTCGAGTGAACCGAGCGAGACGATCTCCCGCTTGAAGAGGCCCGACAGCGTCCATTCGGCCAGGACACGGGCCTTGCGGTTGAAGGTGGGCACCCTGCTGAGGTGGTAGACGCGGTGCATGAACCAGGCAGGGTAGCCCTTCAGCTTGCGCCCGTAGACGTGTGCGACGCCTTTGTGGAGGCCGAGGGAGGCCACCGAGCCGACGTACTTGTGGGAGTACGTCTCCAGGTCCTCGCCGCGCAGCGCGTGCGCGATGTTGTCGCCGAGGAGCTTGGCCTGGCGCAGCGCGTGCTGGGCGTTGGGGGCCGTCTCCCTGCCGGGTTCGCCGGCGGTGACGTCGGGGACGGCGGCCGCGTCGCCCGCCGCCCACGCGTGCGTGGCGCCCTCGATCGTCAGCTGGGGGGTGCATTTCAGCCGACCTCGTTCGGTGAGCGGGAGGTCGGTGGCGGCGAGCAGGGGGGAGGGCTTCACACCGGCCGTCCAGACGACCGTACGGGTGGGGAAGCGGGCCCCGTCGCTGAGGACGGCGACGCGGTCGGCGCACGATTCGAGGCGGGTGCCGAGGCGTACGTCGATGTTGCGGCGGCGCAGTTCGGTGACCGTGTACCGGCCCATCTCCGCACCGACCTCGGGCAGGATGCGGTCCGAGGCCTCGACGAGGATCCACTTCATGTCCTCGGCCTTGACGTTGTGGTAGTAGCGCGTGGTGTAGCGGGCCATGTCCTCCAGTTCGCCGAGCGCCTCCACGCCGGCGAACCCGCCGCCGACGAAGACGAAGGTCAGCGCCGCGTCGCGGATCTCGGGGTCGCGGGTGGAGGAGGCGATGTCCATCTGCTCGATGACGTGGTTGCGCAGGCCGATGGCCTCCTCGACCGACTTGAAACCGATGGCGTGCTCGGCGAGGCCGGGGATCGGCAGGGTGCGCGAGATCGAGCCGGGCGCGAGGACGAGTTCGTCGTACGGCAGTTGCTCGGCGCCCGCTCCCTCCTCCTCCGTGGCCAGGGTGGTGAGGGTGGCCGTGCGCTTGGCGTGGTCGATCGAGCGGACCTCGCCGATGACGACGTGGCACTGGTCGAGGACGCGGCGCAGGGGGACGACGACGTGGCGCGGGGAAATCGCCCCGGCCGCGGCCTCGGGAAGAAACGGCTGATAGGTCATGTACGGGTCCGGGGTGACGATCGTGATCTCGATCTCGCCCCGCCTGAGTTCCCGTTTCAACTTTCGTTGCAGGCGCAGGGCCGTGTACATCCCGACGTAGCCGCCACCGACAACGAGAATGCGCGCACGTTCCTTCACCATCCCATGACGCACCCGGCGCTTGAGTTTGTCCACAGCCCCGACAATTTGTGTGACCGCGGGCCGGGGACATCCGGAGTTGGCCGAATTGCCGGGATGTACGGAAGCTGTGCAGGTCAGCGGGTGTGCGCCGGGAGTACGGCGGGGGTGCAATCGGGACGTATACGACCCGTACTCCGATCGGGGGGCGCTCCGTGCGGAACCTGCCCCTTCTGAATTGACCCCCTCTCAACTATGTTCGTGTGTCGACGGGGTGTAGGGGGATGCGCTCTTCGGGTCCAGGTCCGCGACGGGCGGGCCGGTGGTCCTGGCTTCCCCGCACGCTCCGGCTTCGATTGGCGGGGAGAGTCTCCGGGGGGAGACGTCATTACCGGGGGATCGCTTATGCACATTCAGGACTCGCATTGGTCGTCCGCGTCCGCTCTTGCAGCGAGCGGCGCGGTGAGCGCGGCGGCGAGCAACGGACGCGGGGACGGTACGCGTTCGACGCCGCTGCGTGTGGACGCACAGCGCAATCTGGAGCACGTGCTGCGTGCGGCGCGCGAGGTCTTCGGCGAGCTGGGATACGGCGCGCCGATGGAGGACGTGGCGCGGCGGGCGCGGGTGGGTGTGGGGACCGTGTACCGGCGGTTCCCGAGCAAGGACGTCCTGGTGCGGCGGATAGCCGAGGAGGAGACCTCCCGGCTGACCGACCAGGCCCGTGCGGCGCTCGGTCAGGAGGACGAGCCGTGGTCGGCGCTCTCGCGCTTCCTGCGGACGTCGGTGGCTTCGGGTGCGGGGCGGTTGCTGCCGCCGCAGGTGCTGCGGGTCGGTGTGGCCGACGAGCGGGCCGACGGTTCGGTGTTCGACGAGGCGCGGGTGCCGCAGCAGCGGACGCAGCCGGGTGTCGGTGGCGGTGTCGGAAGCGGTGTCGGTGTTCACTCCGGTGCTCACTCCGGGACCGGTGCCGGGGCCGGTGAGCTGCGGCTGGTCTCCGAAGGGGCCGGGCGGGGTGGGGTCTCGGCGGAGGACGACGCGGGGGCGGCTGCGCTGCTCGATGTCGTGGGGCAGCTGGTGGAGCGGGCGCGGGCGGCGGGGGCGTTGCGGGCCGACGTGTCGGTGTCGGATGTGCTGCTGGTGATCGCCACGGCGGCGCCGTCTCTGCCGGATGCGGCGCAGCAGGCGGCCGCGTCGGCTCGGTTGCTGGACATCCTGTTGGAGGGGCTGCGGTCTCGGCCTGCGTAGTTGTACGTGCCGTTGTCGTTGACTGCGACTACGTCCGCGTCTGCGTCTGCGGGTGAGTGGGGGTGTCACCCGGCCTTCGGCCGGGTTCGGGTTCCCACCCGCACCACCCGTGCGGCTTTCGCGGTCGGGGGCGGGTGGCCCCCGCGGGGCTCGTCCGCCGTCGGCGGCTGCGGGTTCGAGGGTGACGGCTGCGGGTTCCGGAGCGGTCAGTGCCGGTTCGCACGGCGGTGTGTCTCGGGGGGTAACTTTCGGGTGGAGATGGGGACTTGGCTTGGCCTGGAGTCGAGTGAGCGTTCCCCGAATGGGTGATGTCTCGTACTGCGGGGGTCCTGAACAAAAGCCAATATGGCACTCTGACCCGGTGTTGGGGTCAGGTTGGGCAGGCGGCGGGGGCTTTCCGCGATGAGCGTTGACGGGCGGGACGAGTCACTGGGTGACGGTGACGCGGAGGCCGGCGGCTCGCCGCAGGTACCGAGCCAGGGGGGACGGGCCGCCATCCCGGCGCAGGGCGGCGAACCGGTCGAGGGCAGTGTCCCGGCCCAGCGCGACCGGCGTGAGGACACCGGCGTCCTGCCCCCGCCGCGGGACCTGCCGCCGTCCGACGCCGATCTGATCGGGCGGATGCGCTCGGGCGACGACCGCGCGTACGAGGAGCTCTTCCGGCGGCACGCCGACGCCGTGCGCCGCTACGCCCGCACCTGCTGCCGTGACGCCCACACCGCCGACGACCTCACCGCCGAGGTCTTCGCCCGCATGCTCCAGGCGGTCCGCGGCGGCCACGGCCCCGAACACGCCGTGCGCGCCTACCTGCTCACCTCCGTCCGGCGCGTCGCCGCGAACTGGACCAAGTCCGCGCGCCGCGAGCAGCTCGTCGACGACTTCGCCGTGTTCGCCGCACAGGCCGTGCGCGTCTCCGAGGTGTCCGACGACGACACCCTCGACCTGGGCGCCGACGTGCGCGCGATGCACGAGGCCGAGCAGTCCATGGCCATGCAGGCATTCCGGTCGCTGCCCGAGCGCTGGCAGGCCGTGCTGTGGCACACCGAGGTCGAGGACGAGTCCCCCAGCGAGGTCGCCACGCTCTTCGGGCTGGACGCCAACGGCACGCGCGTGCTCGCCAGCCGCGCCCGCGAGGGCCTCAAGCAGGCCTATCTGCAGGCCCACGTCAGCGCCGCGCTCGCCGACGACGAGGAGTGCGCCCGCTACGCCGACCGGCTCGGCGCCTACGCCCGCGGCGGACTGCGCACCCGTGCCGAACGGGGCCTGCGCAAGCACCTGGAGGAGTGCGCCAAGTGCCGGCTGGCCGCGGGCCAGATCAAGGAGGTCGCCAGCGGCATCCCGGCCGTCGTCCCGGTCGCGGTCATCGGCTGGTTCGGCGCCGCCGGATACGCCAAGGCGGTCGGCCTCATCGCCGGCGGTGCGGCCGGTGCCGGTGCGGCGGGCGCGGGTGCGGCCGCCGCGGCGGGCGGCGGTTCGTCGGGCGGGGCGGGCGCCGGGGGTGCGGCCGCCTCCGAGGGGCTCGGCGCGCCGGTGAAGGCCGGTATCGCGGCCGGTGTGGTCGCCGTGGCGGCCGCCGCGGTGGCCCTCGCGCTGGCCGGCAGCCACCACCCGGCCAGGAAACCGGACGCCAAGCCGCCCGTCTCCTCGCCGGTCGTGCGCCCCGAGCCGCCCACGCCGACGCCGTCACGGAAGGAGCCCGAGCCCAATCCCCCGCTGGTCCCGGTGGCCGAGGCCGCGCCCAAGCCCACGCCGACACCCACGCCCACGCCCCACCGCACGCCCACCCCGACCCCGACGCCGAGCCGGACGCCCACCCCGACGCCGAAACCGGCCCCCAGGCCCACGCCCACCCCGACGCCGACCCCGACTCCGCCACCGGCCCCGGCCGTCTACCAGTGGAGCGAGCTGGCGTACAACGTCACCGGCGACGGCACCAAGCCCGAGATGCGGCTCGGCGACAGCAGCTGGGTGTGGCAGCGGTACGGCGTCTCCATCGACGACAAGCGGTACCCGCACGGCGTCACCGTGCACGGACGGTCCTCCGTCACCATCGACCTCAACCGCTCCTGCTCCGCCTACGACGCCCTCGTCGGAGTCGACGACCTGACGCTCGGCCTCGGCCAGGTGTCCTTCTCCGTCTACGCCGACGGCGCCCAGCTGTGGAAGTCCGGGCTCGTCCGGGGCAGCGACCCCGCCGTCCCCGTGCATGTGAACCTCGCCGGGCACAAGACCGTACGGCTGGTCGTCGAACCCCACACCGGCTTCGACTCCGTGGCGCTCGCGGACTGGGCCGAGTCGAGGTTCACCTGCTCGTAGCGACAACCTCCGGGGGCGGTGCGGTCGTTCAGCGGGGCTGTTCGGCGGGGTGCCGGCGCTGGGCCTCGCCGAGTTCGCCGAAGAGGTCGTCCGCGCAGAAGCCGGCGCCCCTCGCGTACTGCGCCTCGTAGGTCCCCGCCCCCAGCGCGGCGCGCGCCGCCGCCCCGGCCCGCTCCGCCCGCGCGCCCTCCGGCATCAGGCGCGGCTGGTCGCCCCGGCGGCGGTCCGCGGCCCCGAGGAGCCGGGCCACGCGCGGGAAGTCGCCGAGGTCGGCCAGTACGACCGCCGTGCAGTCCACGAGCGTCGCCGTGACCACGTCGGCGCACCGGCGCTCCACGGACTCGCGGACGGTGTCGGCCAGCAGCGGCAGTCCGCGCTCCGGGCCCGACTCGGCGATCGTCACCATCGCGTCGATGGCGTTCAGCATCACCGTGAACTGGGGCGGCGGCGTGCCCCGTCCGGTCTCCGCACGGGCCGCCTCGCACATCTCGCGCGCGCGGGCGGTGTCCTTCTCGTCCAGCGCGAGCTGGGCGCGGACCAGCAGGATGAACGCCCTGGAGTCCACCACGCTGTAGCGGTCGGCCGCCTCCTGCGCCTCGTCCAGCAGACCCAGCGCGACCGGTCGGTCCCCCGCGCGGTAGGCGATCTCGGCGAGGCGCGCCAGCAGGAACGGCGTCTCGGTGTACGCGCCCACCTCGTAGGCGAGCCGCAGCGCCTCCTCGTACTCCCCCTTGGCCTCCGCCAGCCGGCCGCGGGCCATCGCCGTCTCCCCCGCCGCGCTGCACACCTGCGCCCGCATCCAGCGGTCGCCGACGCGCCGGCTGAGCGCCCTCAGCTCCGCGAGGTCGTCGTCGACGCCCTCCAGGCCGCCCGGCGAGTCGACGGCCATGTGCGTGCGGAACATCAGGCTGACGCCGAGCTCCCACTCGCCGCCGTGCGCACGGCAGTGGCCGACCGAGGTGTCCAGGGCGGACCGGACGTCGAGCGAGCTGTCCAGGACGTAGGTGGTCAGCGGCCAGACCAGGCCCGGCATCCGGGCCGCTGCCGGGCCGCCCCGCTCGTAGAAGGCCCGCAGCCGCTCCATGTACGCGCGCAGCCGGTCGTCCAGCAGCCCGTCGATCGGCTCGGCCTCGATCCTGAGGAAGAGGTGGAGCATGCGCAGGTCCATGCGGAGCGTGTGCAGCGGGTGGTGCGCCTCCTCGTCGGGGGTGGCGAGGAAGGCGTCCACGGGGTCCACGCGGTCGAGGGAGTCCTCGTCGACGGTGCGGGAGGTGTCGGCGGTGGGGGCGGGGGACGCGTCCAGTACCGCGCCCAGGCGCAGGACGCGGTCCGTCCAGGCGGCGCCCTCCTGGCGGTAGTTGCGCAGCCACCAGAACCAGCCCGTCGCCAGGACCATGGCGCCGGCCTCCGCCTCGGCACCGGCGGCGAGCGCGCGGCCGAGGGCCGCGCGGATGTTGTCCAGCTCGGTCTCCAGGCGGGAGATCCAGGGCAGTTGCTCGCCCGAGCGCAGCAGCGGGTCGGCTCGCTCCACGAGCGCCCGCGCCCACGCGCGGTGCCGGAGTTCGGCGGAGGCGCGCAGATCGGGGACTTCCGCGGCGCGCTCCACGGCGTACTCGTGGATCGTCTCCAGCAGGCGGTAGCGCATGCCGTCGGTGTCGTCCCGCTCGTACGGGGTCGCCACGACGAGGGACTTGTCGACCAGCGCCCCGATCAGGTCGGCCGCGGGGCCGGTGCACACGGCCTCCGCCGCCTGGAGGTCCCAGCCGCCCGCGAAGACGGAAACCTCGCGCAGGACGGTCCGCTCCCGCTCGTCGAGCAGCTCCCAGGACCAGTCGACGACGGCGCGCAGGGTCTGCTGGCGGGGCAGGACCGTGCGGCTTCCGGAGGTGAGGAGGCGGAAGCGGTCGTCGAGGCGGTCGGCGATCTGCCGGGGGGTGAGCAGCCGGAGCCGGGCTGCCGCCAGTTCGATGGCGAGCGGCAGTCCGTCCAGGCGGCGGCAGATCTCCGCGACGGCCTCCTTGTCGCGCAGCACGGTGTCCGCGTCGGGGCGGACGGTGGACGCGCGCTCCGCGAAGAGGCGGTGGGCCTGGTCGGGGGCGAGGGGCTCGACCGGGCGCACCGACTCGCCGGGGACGCCCAGGGGTTCACGGCTGGTGGCGAGGATCGTGAGTCCCGGGCAGCGGGTGAGCAGCGTTTCGGCGAGGGCGGCCGCTGCTTCGATGACGTGTTCGCAGTTGTCAAGGATCAGGAGTTGGCTGCGCGGGGCGCAGTACTCGACGAGCAGGGCGAGCGGGTCGTCCTGCGGGGCCGTCAGCTCGGTGGTCATCAGCACGGTCTCGCGCAGACCGAGCGCGCTGACCACCGCGCCTGGCACCGCCTCCGGACGGTCGAGCGGCGCCAGCTCGACCAGCCATGCCTGCGGGAGGCCGGCGGCGGCTTCCTCGGCGAGACGGGTCTTCCCAGAGCCGCCCGGTCCGGTGAGGGTGACGAGTCGGGCCCTGTGCAATTCGGAACGAATCGCGGCGAGCTCGGGTTCCCGGCCCACGAAAGAGGTAAGCCGCGGACGGATGTTGCCGGTTCGGTGGGGGTGTCGGCGGGTGGGGGTGGTGGGGCCCGGCTCGGGATGGGTGGGCTGGACGTCGGCTCGCGGGGCCGTGGCGGGGGCGGTGTCCTGAGCGGTGGGCGCGGTGGCGGGGGGCTGGGTGAGGAGTTCGGTGTGCAGGGCGCGCAGTTCGGGGCCCGGGTCGGTGCCGAGGCCGTCGGACAGGGCGCGGCGGGCCGTCTCGTACGCGGCGAGGGCGTCGGCGTGCCGGCCCGTGTCGCGCAGGGCGCGGATGAGGAGGGCGTGCAGCGGCTCGTCGTACGGATGCGCCGTGGTCAGCTCCCGCAGCCGCGGTACGGCGTCCTGGGCGCGGCCGAGGCGCAGTTCCGCGTCGGCCCGGGTGCGGGTCGCCTCCAGGTGCAGGGCGTCGGCGCGGGTCGCGGCGGTGCGGTCGGGGAGGTCGGCGAGGGCGGGGCCGCGCCACAGGGAGAGGGCGTCGTCGAGGTCGCGGGCGGCGGAGGCGGGGTCGCCGTGGGTCAGGGCGGCCGTGGCGCGGCGTACCAGGCGCTCGAAGACGAACAGGTCGACGTCGTCCTGCGTCGCCGTCAGGAGGTAGCCGCCGGGGGTGGAGGTGACGGCGTCCTTGCCGAGGGCGCGGCGGAGGCGGCCGACGAGGGCCTGGAGGGCGGCGGGGGCGTCCTGTGGGGGGTCGTCGGCCCAGACCTCGTCGATGAGGGTCTCGGGGGACGTCGTCCGGCCGGGGCGCAGGGCGAGGGCGGTGAGCAGCGCGCGCAGGCGGGGGCCGCCCACGGGTACGACGGTGCCCTGGTCGTCCTCCGCCTGGGTGACGCCCAGGATTCTGTACCGCACCGGGTCATTGTCGCCGGGGCCGCCACGACAGGCACGGCTTTTCTCCTGCCCAGGGCCACGGTGCGAGGCCACGGCCTCGGGCCGACCGCACGGGGCACGACCCCGACGCGCCGTGCGCAACCGAACCCCACAGTGGCCCATGCGAAGCCGCCGCACGGTGCAAGGCGTCGGCTCGGGACTGGGCGGGGCGGGCAGGAGGCCGACGAGGGCGGTACGGCGCCGGCGCCGGTACGACGCGCAAGGGATCACCCCGGACCACGCCGAGCCGCCATCGACTGCATCGAGCGGCCACGAGCACGCCGAGCCGCCCCGAAGCCGCCTTCGCGGGCGCCCGGCGCGCAGGGCAGGACAAGGCAGGGCAGGGCAGGGCAGGGCAGGGCAGGGCAGGGCAGGCGTCAACGCGGAAGGTTGCGGTGCGCTGCCGTGCGATCGGCGAGATTGCCGAGCGGGGCGGAATCGCTCGGCGGGGTGCCATTGCCGGCGCCTTCGAGGGGCTCTGGGGGCGGTTTGGTGTCACAGTTCGGCGCAGCGCTGCGCGGGCTGGGTCGGTGGCTTCGCGCGGGTGCTCCGGGGTCGCTGGCTGGGGAGATCGGGCTCGCGCGGCGGATTCGGGCGGTGTTGGCGCAGCAGCTTGAAGCCGCCGCACAACGTCACCCCATACGGTCACCACACAGCGTCAGCCCGCACAGCCGCGCCTCAAAGTCAGCGCGCCACAAAGCCGCCGTCCACCTCCACGAACCGCACTTCAAAGCCAGCGCCCGCGCCGAAAAGCCGTCCCGTACCGTCGGCTCTTCCTCCTCCTCTTCCTCGCCCTCAAGCCACCCCGGCCCCGCCCCCCGAAGCCAGCGCCCCCCTCTGTGGCCTGATGCCCGCTGGGACGGCGCGGGCGCGGGCCGGGGTGCCTGTCCAGCAGGTGCCCCGGCGGGCCAGGAGGCGTTGGAGCCAGATCTCCAGGGAGACCAGGTCGGCGAGGCCGTCGAGGGGGAGGGGCTCGCCCTGGGCCGCCGCGCGGAGCGCCTTGCGGACGACGCGGGCCTCCACCAGGCCCGCCTGCGCGAGCAGGGGCGTGCCGAAGAGGGCCATCAGGGAGTCCGTGGCCACGCGCAGGCCGGTGCGGGCGGCCAGGGAGGCGGAGGCGTGGGACGGGGCGCCCCAGCCGGGGGGCAGGTCCGTGACGCCGGCGCCCTCCAGGACCGTACGCAGGATCGCCGCACGGGCGCCGGGCTGGACCCGCAGGGCCTCGGGCAGAGCACGGCAGGCGCGGACGACCTGGTTGTCGAGGAAGGGCGCGTGCAGCCGCTGGGAGCGGATCTCGGCGGCCTGCTCCAGGATGCGGAGGTCCGCCGCGTGGCGGGCCAGTGCCGCACGCGCGCGGTAGTCGCCGGGGCGCTGCCCGGGGCCCACCCCCGAGCGGCTCGTGGAGGCTTGCAGGCGAACCGATACTTCAGCGAGTGCCTCGCCAGTCAGCCAGCGTGCCGCGGGACCCGGTCTGGCCCACGTGAGGGCCGCCAGCGACGCCCCTACGGCGCCCCCGGGTTCGTCGAAGCGGCGGCGCAGGAGGCGTTCGGCAAGAAGTTCCAGGCCGGCGCGGTACGGAGTGCGCGCCAGTCGCCGCGCCGCGCCGTACACGCGCGCGGGGACCATCACCGAGCCGTCCGCCTTGGCCAGCGCGGCGACCGGCCGGACGAGGTGGCGGCGTTTGCGGTCCATCAGGAGGTCGGCCAGGCGGGCGGGGTGGGCGTCCAGGACCTGGCGGGCGCCGTACCCGGTGAAGTGGTCCGCGCTGCCGGAGGCCAGGCGGGCGCGGTGCCGGGCGGCGCTGACCAGGCAGGGGCCCGGCTCGTCGGTCAGGGGGCCGTCGAGGTCGGCGTACGGCAGCGACTCCTCGCCGCCGGCCACCACCACGTGGTGCAGGCGGGGGTTGGCCGCGAGGGTGCCGGCCCGCTCCAGTTCGGCCTCGCGGCCGCCCACCGCGAGGTCGTTGAAGGTGACCGCCAGCAGCCGTTCCCCCGCGCCCGTGCCGTGGCCCAGGACCGTGCCCGGCATGCCGGGCAGGCCCGCGGCGAGGAGCGCCAGCGTGCCCGAGGCCGGGCCGCCGGAGAGGTCCGCGCCGATGCCCGCGACCGGCATCCCGCGCGCGGCACGTCGTTCGGCCGGCCCCATGCCCGGGACCGGCCCGGGGTCGATGTCGGCGCCGGGGACGTGCCGGGGCGCCGACAGACGCGCGCGTACCGCGTCCACCAGCGCGTCGCGCACCGCGTCCACCGCGCTGTCCGGGTCGGCCGGGGGCGCCGCCACGGCGAGGGAGGCGACGGGCTCGTAGCCGGCGATCTCCCGCGCACCGGCGCGCAGGATCAGCGCGTGCCCCGGCGGAATGCGCCGTACGCCCTCGTAGGGGGTGGAGTCCTGCACCGCGGCGGGGACGTCGGGGGCCGCCAGGAGGGCCGCCAGATGGCCGAAGTCGAGGTTGGCCTCGATGAGGTCGGCCAGGGGCAGGGCGGCGGTCGCGTACGCGGTGCCGCCGGCCCACGGGGTGTAGAACACCGGGCGGGCGCCCGCCAGATCGCCGCAGACGGTGACGCGGCGGCCCACCTGGACGACGGCCGTGTAACTGCCCGGCCAGGCCGTCAGATGCCGCAGGGCGCCCCCGCGCGCGGCGAACAGGCCCACCCGCAGCTCCTCGTCGGAGGCGCCGCAGGTGCCGAGGACCGCTATCCGGGTCTGCGCGTCGGCCCGCACCACGCGCACCTCGTCGGGGCGCCAGTCGCCGACCGCCCACAGCGGATCGGGGTCGCCCCAGAGGAGTTGGGAGCCGACGGGGTGGACCGTCTCGCCGTCGTGTCCGGTGGCTCCCGCGGAACCGATTCCGGCGGTCCGCGCGGCGGTGCTGCTCCATCCCACCAACCACCGCATCGAAGCCTCCACAGGCTGTGGACAACCAGTGCACCGTACGAACTGGTTCCCCATGCTGCCATGAAGGACGCGCCCTGTAGGGGCGCCGGCACTGCTTGAGATCCCCCGAACACGCCCCCGCGCTCCCCCACCCGCAGGCCCCGGCACCCTTGGTGGGCAGAGCATCTGCGACGCGAATGCGCCCCCGGTGCGCGCCCCGAAAACGCCCTTCGCGCCCTCAAGTTCCGTGGTGGGAGCGGTATTGGCCCCAGGTGGACGGGGTCGATTTTCGGCCAAATCAGCGGCAGGAGGGCAGGCTTGGCCACGCTCCGTACAGGCTCTGCGCACCGCCCGGCGCACGCACAGTCCGGGAGGCGGAGCTCGCCTCCCGGACCGGTCCGCCGCCCGCGGGGATGGAGGCGGCGGTGTCCCCCAGCCCACTGGATCCAGTACAGCGGGCCGACCCACGCAGGGTTCATGGAACCGCTCCCGGGATGGCCGGAGAAGAGCGCACGCACGGGCGCACGGCCACACACCGGGAGCACGACGCAACAGCCCGTATCGGGCCCGCACTTCAGTACGGACCACAATCCCGCCATCCGGAACAATGCCTCTTAACGCTTGGGATGCGGCGAACTACGCTGGGTTTACGAATGCCGCGTGGTTATGCCAGCGCGGCAGCCGTCTGTGTCGAGGGGTGGCGCATGTCCAGGGAGCAACGCGGGCCGAACGAAAAACTCGGCGCCGTTCTCGCCCTCGCGGGAATCAGCAACGCAGGCCTCGCCCGTCGCGTCAACGACCTTGGCGCACAGCGGGGACTGACACTTCGCTACGACAAGACCTCGGTCGCGCGCTGGGTGTCGAAGGGCATGGTGCCGCAGGGCGCCGCGCCGCACCTCATCGCCGCCGCGATCGGCCAGAAGCTCGGCCGTCCGGTGCCGCTCCACGAGATCGGCCTGGCGGACGCGGATCCCGCACCCGAAGTGGGCCTCGCCTTCCCCCGGGACGTCGGACAGGCGGTGCGCTCGGCGACGGAGCTCTACCGCCTCGACCTCGCCGGGCGCCGGGCCGGCTCCGGCGGCATCTGGCAGTCGCTGGCCGGTTCGTTCGCAGTAAGCGCGTACGCGACGCCCGCCTCACGGTGGCTGATAACCCCGGCCGACAGCTCGGTGGCGCGCGAGGTGAACCACGCGGACGGTTCCGGCGCACCGCTCAAAGTCGGCCACAGCGATGTGCAGAAGTTGCGGGAGGCCGCCGAGGACGCCAGGCGCTGGGACTCCAAGTACGGGGGCGGCGACTGGCGTTCGTCGATGGTGCCCGAGTGTTTACGGGTGGAGGCGGCACCGCTGCTGCTCGGCGCGTACTCGGACGAGGTGGGCCGGGCGCTGTTCGGGGCGAGCGCCGAACTGACCCGGCTGGCGGGCTGGATGGCCTTCGACACCGGTCAGCAGGAGGCCGCGCAGCGGTACTACATCCAGGCGCTGCGGCTCGCGCGCGCGGCGGCCGACGTGCCCCTGGGGGGCTATGTGCTGGCGTCGATGTCGCTTCAGGCGACGTACCGGGGCTTCGGCGACGAGGGCGTGGACCTCGCGCAGGCCGCGCTGGAGCGCAACCGGGGACTGGCCACCGCCCGCACCATGAGCTTCTTCCGGCTCGTCGAGGCACGCGCGCACGCACGCGCGGGTGACGCGCACGCGGCGGGCGCGGCGCTGAAGGCGGCGGAGGGCTGGCTTGAGCGGTCCCGGGAGGGCGACAACGACCCCTCCTGGCTGGGCTTCTACTCCTACGACCGGTTCGCGGCGGACGCGGCCGAGTGCTACCGGGACCTGAAGGCGCCCCGGCAGGTACGCCGGTTCACCGAGCAGGCGCTGTCGAAGCCGACGGAGGAGTTCGTGCGCTCGCACGGGCTGCGGCTCGTGGTCTCGGCGGTCGCGGAGCTCGAGTCGGGCAATCTCGACGCGGCGTGCGAGCAGGGCGTGCGGGCGGTGGAGGTCGCGGGGCGCATCTCGTCGGCGCGGACGACGGAGTACGTCAAGGACCTGCTGCACCGGCTGGAGCCGTACGGCGACGAGCCGCGGGTGGTGGAGCTGCGGGAGAGGGCCCGGCCGCTGCTGATGGCTCCGGCGTGAGAAGGCCGCCCTCCCCCTTGCACGGCGTGCGCGTGTCCGGCGTTTGAAGTGACTGTCAGTGGCGCAGTGCACTATCGAGGTGGGAGGTGGTGCAGGTGCGTGCCGGGATCGCGTACGACTGTGACGTGCTGGTGATCGGTGGTGGGATCGTCGGGTTGTCCACCGCGTTCTCCATCACCCGGGCCGCGCCGGGCACGCACGTGACCGTGCTGGAGAAGGAGCCGGGGCCGGCCCGGCACCAGACGGGGCGCAACAGCGGGGTCATCCACAGCGGGATCTACTACCGGCCGGGCTCGCTGAAGGCGCGGTACGCGGTGCGCGGTGCCGCGGAGATGGTGAAGTTCTGCGCGGAGTACGGCATCGACCACGCCGTCACCGGGAAGCTGATCGTCGCCACCGAGCGGGACGAGCTGCCCCGGCTGCACGCGCTCGTGCAGCGCGGCCGGGAGAACGGCATTCCGGTACGGGAGCTCGGCGCGGCCCAGATCGCCGAGTACGAGCCGGAGGTGCGCGGGCTCGCCGCGATCCACGTCGGGACCACCGGGATCTGCGACTTCGTGGGCGTGGCACGGCAGCTGGCGCGGGCCTCGGGCGCGGAGATCCGGTACGGGGCGCGGGTCGAGCGCGTCGACCGGAGGCCGGCGCTGGGGGTCGCCGTACGGACCCGCGGCGGGGACGTCGTACGGGCCCGGGTGCTGGTGAACTGCGCCGGGCTGTACTGCGACGAGGTGGCCCGGATGACCGGGGACGAGCCCGGGATGCGGATCGTGCCGTTCCGGGGGGAGTACTACGAGCTGGCGCGGCCGGGGCTGGTGCGCGGGCTGGTGTATCCGGTGCCGGATCCGGCGTTCCCGTTCCTCGGGGTGCACCTCACGCGCGGGATCGACGGCGGCGTGCACATCGGACCCAACGCGGTGCCGGCGCTGGCCCGGGAGGGCTACGGCTGGGGTGTCGTCCGGCCGCGGGAGGTGGCCGGGACGCTGGCCTGGCCCGGGTCGTGGCGGATAGCGCGGGAACACTGGCGTTACGGCGCCGGGGAGCTGCGCCGGTCGGTGTCCAAGGGGGCCTTCACGGCGGCCGTGCGCAGGCTGCTGCCGGCGGTGACCGAGGACGACCTGGTGCCGGCGGCGGCCGGGGTGCGGGCGCAGGCGGTGCTGCGGGACGGGACGCTGGTGGACGACTTCCTGATCAAGGAGGGGGCACGGGCGGTACACGTCCTGAACGCACCGTCACCCGCGGCCACGGCCTCCCTGCCGATCGGACGGGAGGTGGCGCGCAGGGCACTGGCGGTACTGGGCTCGGCGTGAGGCGGGAGGAGTGGCACCCTGACGCCAGGCGGCGAGGGCGCACGCTCTGACCCGACTCAAGACGACGAGCGCGCACGGTCTGACCCGACTCAAGACGACGAGGGCGCGCGGTCTGAGACGCGTCCGCGCCGATCTCCCACCTGTCCGCCCGATCGCCGACCTGTCCGCGCCGATCTCCCACCTGTCCGCGCCGGGCTCGGACGCGTCCGCGCCGGACTCGGACGCCTCTGCACTGGTCTCGGACGCGTCTGCACCGGACGGCACCCGCCACCAGACCGCACCCACCACCGGACGGCACCCACCGCCAGACCACACCCACCACCGGACGGCACCCACCGCCAGACCACACCCGCCGCCGGACGGCGTCCGCCCCGTAAAATCGGCAGCACTGTGTCTGAGTCGCTCAACGCCCCCGAAACCCCCCAGCCCGCTGCGCCCCGGCCCACCGAGGCCGTGCCCGGTGAGCTTCCCCCGCACATCCCGGGTGTCTCCGTGCGGCACACCCGGGCCAAGGGGGAACCCCGGTTCCCGGACGGGCCGAAGGCCGATCCGGCCGGGTCCCACTTCGAGCGCCGCATCCGCAGCTTCCAGCCGCGGCGCAGCCGGGTGACCGCCGGGCAGGCGGACGCGCTGCAGCGGCTGTGGCCCAAGTGGGGGCTGGACATCGACGGCGGGCGGGTCATCGACCTCGCCGAGCTGTTCGGCAACACCCGTCCCGTCGTGCTGGAGATCGGCTTCGGCATGGGCGAGGCCACCGCCCAGATGGCCGCCGCCGACCCGGACACCAACATCCTCGCCGTGGACGTGCACACCCCGGGCCAGGGCAACCTGCTGAACCTCGCCGACCGCAACGGACTGTCCAACATCCGCGTGGGCAACGGCGACGCCATCATCCTGCTGCGCGAGATGCTCGCCCCGGACTGCCTGGACGGGCTGCGCGTGTACTTCCCCGACCCCTGGCCCAAGAAGCGGCACCACAAGCGGCGGCTGATCCAGCCGGAGTTCCTCGACCTGGCCGCGGCCCGCATCAGGCCGGGCGGCATCGTGCACTGCGCGACCGACTGGGAGCCGTACGCCGAGCAGATGCTCGACGTGCTCGGCGCCCATCCGCAGTTCGAGAACACGCAGCCCGACGGCGGTTTCGCGCCGCGTCCCGACTTCCGGCCGCTGACCCGTTTCGAGGGGCAGGGACTGGACAAGGGACATGTCGTGAACGACCTGCTGTTCCGGCGCGTACAGCACCACGACCAACCCCCCACCGGCGCCTGACACCCAGCGGGCCCCCGGGCCCTCCTGCGGGCGGCGCCATCCCTCGTTAGGGTCAATGCCGTGACCACCAGTCCTCCGTACCCGACACATCCGCCGTACCCCAGCGGTCCGGTCGGCGGCGGAGTCCGGCACGCGCACTGGTGGCAGCGCCGATGGGTGCGCTACGGCGCCCTGAGCACCCTGCTCGCCCTCTCCGGACTCGTCATCCTCGCCCTGGTGCGCGAACAGACCGGCACCGAGGGGTTCCTGGTCGGGCTCGGCCTCGCCGTGCTGCCCGTGCCGCTGCTGACAGCCGCCTTCCGCTGGCTCGACCGGGTCGCCCCGGGCCCCTGGCGCAACCTGGTGTTCTCCTTCGCCTGGGGCGCCTGCGCGGCGGCGCTGATAGCGATCGTGGCCAACAGTTTCGCGACCAGATGGATCGCCACGGCGACGGCGGACCCGTCGAGCGCGGACACCCTCGGGGCGACGGTCATAGCGCCCATCGTGGAGGAGTCCGCCAAGGCCGCCGCCGTCCTGCTCGTCTTCCTCTTCCGCAGACGGGACTTCACCGGGATCGTCGACGGGGTGGTGATAGCCGGGGTCACCGCGACCGGCTTCGCGTTCACCGAGAACATCCTCTACCTCGGCACCGCCTTCGGCACGGACCAGCTCACCGGTGACCGCGGGATCGCCTCCGTGACCGCCGCGACCTTCTTCGTGCGCATCATCATGTCGCCGTTCGCGCACCCCCTCTTCACCGTCCTGACCGGCATCGGCTTCGGGCTCGCCGCGATGGCCGCGGAGCGGCAGCATCTGCGCCGGGTGCTCGTGCCGTTGTCCGGGCTGCTGCTCGCGATGGGCATGCACGCGATCTGGAACGGCTCCTCCACGTTCGGGGAGTACGGGTTCTTCGCGGTCTACGCCGCGTTCATGGTGCCCGCGTTCGGGCTGCTGACGTGGCTGGTCATCTGGACGCGGCAGCGGGAGCTGCGGACCGTGCGGGAGGAGCTGCCGGCGTACGTCGTGGCGGGCTGGCTGACGCCGGGCGAGCCGTACGCGCTCGGGTCGATGCGGGCGCGGCGCATGGCCCGCGGGTACGCCCGGCACCACTTCGGGAAGCCGGCGGCGCGGGCGGTGGCGCAGTACGAGGCGTACGCGACCTTGCTGGCGTTCCTGCGGCACCGGGGGCGCCGCGGGCGGGCCGGGGCCGACTTCGTCGTACGGGAGCGGGAGTTGCTGGGCGAGCTGTGGCGACGGCGGGAGGTCGCGGCGCCGGCCCTGGATCACGCGGCACGGATGACGGCGCCGGCGTGGCGGCCACCGACGGCCTACGGGCACGCCGGGGGCTACTACGGGTACCCCGGGCACCACCAGGGGCACCCCGGGCACCACCAGGGGTACCCCGGGTACCACCAGGGGCACCCCGGCTACCCGGCGGTGCCGTATCCCGCGTACAACCCGTATCTGTCGTAATCGCCGCGGAGGGCCCGGCACCGCCGGACCGCACCCTCGCGGCTGCGCGCCGCCGCGTCGGCAAGGGATGGGCCGGCAGGTAGCGGGACCCGAACGAGCCGCGGACTACGCCGACGCCTGCGTCAGGGTGTTCAGTTCGGCCTGCGTCAGGGTCAGGTCCGCCACGCCCAGCAGGGCCGGCAGCTGGTCCACCGTGCGGGCCGAGGCGATGGGCGCCGCCACCGTGGGCTGGGCCGCGAGCCAGGCCAGGGCGACCGTGGCCACGGGCGCGCCGTGGGCGGCGGCGATGTCGTCCAGCGCGGCCAGGACCCGCTGTCCCCGCTCGCTGCTCAGGTACGCGCCCGCGCCGCCCGCCCGCGGGCTGTCCACGGTCGCGCCGGGGCGGTACTTGCCGGTGAGGAAGCCCGAGGCGAGGGCGTAGTAGGGGACGGCGGCGAGGCCGGAACGGGCGGCGAGGTCCTGGAGGCCGCCTTCGTAGGTGTCCCGGGAGACCAGGTTGTAGTGCGGCTGGAGGGCGACGTACCGGGCGAGGCCCTCGCGGTCGGAGAACTCCAGCGAGGCCGCGAGCCGCTCGGCGGAGATGTTGGAGGCGGCGATGGCCCGCACCTTGCCCGCCTTCACCAGCTCGTCCAGCGCGCCGATGATCTCCTCGACCGGCACCTCGGGCTTGTCGTAGTGGGTGTAGTACAGGTCGATGTAGTCGGTGCCCAGGCGGCGCAGCGAGGCGTCGGCGGCGGCCTTGATGTTGGCGGCCGACAGGCCCTGGTACTGCGGGTGCTGGCTCACCTTCGTCGCGATCACCACGTCGGAGCGGTTGCCGCGCGCCGCGAGCCACTTGCCGATGATCGTCTCGGACTCGCCGCCGCTGTTGCCGTCAACCCACGCGGAGTAGGCGTCGGCGGTGTCGACGAAGTTGCCGCCGGCTTCCGTGTAGGCGTCGAGCACGGCGAAGGACTGCGTCTCGTCGGCGGTCCAGCCGAAGACGTTGCCGCCCAGGGCGAGCGGGAAGACCTCGAGGTCGGAGGAGCCGAGTTTGCGGAGTGAAGTCATGTCTTATGTCAACGCACCCGCCGCGGCCCGGCCTTCCGCAACACCCGCAAACTTCCCGTAAACAATCGGAAGGCACGGCTCCGGAAACCCCGTGTCAGGGGTTGAGGCCCTTGCCGCGCAGCCACGTCATCGGGTCGATGCCGTCGGCCTGGCCGTTCGGGTGGACCTCGAGGTGCAGGTGCGGGCCGGTCACGTTGCCGGTGGCGCCGACGCGGCCGATGACGTCGCCCGTGCCGACCTTCTGACCGACGCTGACGCTGATCGACGACTGGTGGCAGAACCACAGCTCGGTGCCGTCGTCGAGGGTGATGATCGTGCGGTAGCCGTACGACCCCGCCCAGCCCGCCTCGGTGACGGTGCCGGAGTGGACGGCCTTGATCAGCGTGCCCGTCGGGGCGGCGAAGTCGAGGCCCGTGTGGTAGCCGGAGGACCACATGGAGCCGGCCTGTCCGAAGGTGCCGGTGATGGTGTACGACACGACCGGCAGGGTGTACTGCTTGGCCAGCTCGGCGAGCTTCGCGGCCTCGGCCGCCTTCTTGGCCGCCGCCTCCGCCTTCTCCTTGGCCGCCTCGGCCTTGGCCGCGGCCTCCTTCTCCGCCTGCGCGGCGGCGGCGTCGACCTGCTTGGCGAGGGCCGCCTCGGTGACGGACTGGGCCTTGCTGTCGACCTGGACCTGCTGCGACTCGGCCTGCGCCATGATCCGGTCGCGCAGCGCCTCGCCCGCGTCCTTGGCGCCCTGCGCGGTGTCCTCGGTGGTCACGCCGACGCTGCTGAGCACGGTGGCCGAGCCCTTGGGCGTGGCGTCGTGGTCGGAGAGGAGGGGCAGGTCGGGGAGGGAGATCGACACCGGCGGCTTGCCGGTGTTGGCGCTGGCCATGCCGCCCGCGCCGACGGCGGCTATGAGGCCGACGCCCAGGACGGTGGAGCTGCGGGCGAGTCCCCCGCCGCGCTGCTTGGCGATGCGGTGCCGGCCGGCGACCGGACGGAGGGACTCCGCGGTGGGGTTCCACTCCTCCCACTGACCCTCGTCGGTGCGGGGGCCGGCGAAGCCGAAGGGCTCGGTGCTCGGCACGAACGGGGCTGCCGGGGCAGGCGGGTTGGACGCCACGTGGGCGCGCTCCTTTCCTTCCTTCTCGCCTACCGGGTTAGCTGACGGGTTCGGAGCAGGAAGGTCTCCTACGCGCGTATACCTGCCGTGGTTCCACGGCGGCATCCGCGTGATTCACCCCAGGGTGGTGGTTCCCCGGTTCCCTTGCGGGATTCGGCGCGTGCGCACGGAGCCGCCTCTTGTGACGGCTGGGACGACCGCGCTGCGTTATCGAACGTTAATAGACCCGGGCCACCGATTCCAAGCGGTTCGGCTTGATCATTAACGAATCCTGGCTGGACGTAGGGCTCATGGGCGGCGAAAAACGGGCGAGTTGACCAAGGCTCGGGATCTTCACAGCGATTGACGGTATGTCAGTCGTTATGCGGAGGGCGGTCGTTCGCTCACCCGCAGTGACGGGGGGGATGGGAAGAGGCCGGGGAAGCACTCAGGGCCGGAATCCGGTGGCTGGCACTGGATTCCGGCCCTGAGCCGTGAGTAGCGGGGACAGGATTTGAACCTGCGACCTCTGGGTTATGAGCCCAGCGAGCTACCGAGCTGCTCCACCCCGCGTCGGTGTGACTCCAGTGTACGCCATGCGCAGGACGTCGAGCACACGCATGGCCTGGTGGCGTCACGGATGGAACCGCCACCGGCCCTCGGACACCACATCCACCTCGCCGTCCCGGACGCGCACGGCCGTGTCGTCGTCGAGGAAATAGATCGGGAAGTCCGCGCGCGCGACGATGCGGTCGGCCCAGGCGTCGTCCCGCTCGGGGAAGTCCGGCGAGTACAGGTGGGGCTTGAGATACCAGTCGAAGAGCCCGAACGGCGGCTCCAGACCCGTCGCCCCGAGCGCGTGGAGGTCCGCGGTGTCCCCGATGACGTCGGCGGAGTGGCCGGTGAGATGACGGCTGAAGATCATCGATCCGGCGCTGAAGCCCACGTAGACCCGGCTCTCCAGCGCCTTGAGGAAGCCGTCGGCCAGGCCGTTGCCGGTGATGCTGCGCGCGAGGTGGTAGTGGTTGCCGCCCCCGGCGTAGACGACGTCGGCGTGCAGGAGCCGGTCGAGCACCGTCCGCGGGGGCAGGCCGTTCAGCTCCAGGACGTCGAACTCCCGCCAGCCGAGGCCGTGCAGCCGGTTCATGTCGGCCAGGAACCACCCGTGGTCCCCGGGCTCGGCGAGGGAGGCCGTGGGGATGTACACGGCGTTCGCCGCTCCGAACGGCCTGTCCAGCATGTCCCGCAGGGCGTCCCGCAGCGTCTCGTTGCGCAGGCCGCTCGCCGTCAGCAGAAGGTTCATCGGGCGAGCGAAGCACGGTGGACGGGCGCGCGCAACGAACCCGGGATTCCCCTCATGCGGGCGCTCAGGGCAGCAGGTGCGCGTTCGGCGCCTTCGCTCGTTCTTCGTGCTCCGGCAGTACGACGACCTCGACGCCCCGTGCCGCGAGCAGGCCGGTGCCGTCGGCGTCCGGCACGAAGGTGTCCGGCTCGCGCCACGCCGTCACGACCCGGCGCACCCCGGCGTCCAGGATCAGCCGTGCGCACGGCCTGGGCCGGGAGGCGCGGTGGGCGCAGGGTTCCAGGCTGCTGTAGACCGTCGCGGTCGCGAGCCTCGGGTCGGCCGGGTCCAGCTTGGCCAGGGCCGCCTCCTCGGCGTGGACGACCGGGTCGCCGCCCTCGCGGGAGTGGCCGCGGGCCAGTTCCGTGCCGTCGGCGGCGACGATCACCGCGCCGACGCTGAAGGCGGTCCGGGAGGGGGGACACAGCGCGGCCAGGTCGCAGGCGAGCCGCAGCCAGTGGTGGTCGGCGGCGGAGGGGGCGGGGCCCGTGCCGGGTGCCGTGGGCTCGTAGCGCATCAGCACGACGTCCTCGATCCGCCGGGTCTCCAGCAGGCGCAGGCGTCCGCCCTGGTAGGCGCCGGGGCCGAAGAGGCGGGGCGCGTCCGGGTCGCCGACGAAGAGCGGGGCGAGCACGAGCTGGAGTTCGTCGGCGAGGCCCTGCTGGAGGAGCTGGGTGTGGATACGGCCGCCGCCCTCGACCATCAGGCGCGCCACGCCCCGCACGTCGTGCAGGTGCGCCAGGAGGCGGCGCCAGTCGAGGTCCGCGCCGAGGGACACGACGTCGGCGGCGACGCCGAGAGCGCGGGCCCGCTCGGCGCCCTTGTCCGTCGTGTAGAGGACCTTGTCGCCGCCCGTGTGCCAGAACCGCGCCGCCGGGTCCAGGTCGCCGGAGCCGCTGACCGTGACCTTGAGGGGGTACTCGGGCCGTCCGGCGGCCACGCGGGCCGCGCGCCGTTCGGCGGAGTTCACCAGCAGCCGCGGGTTGTCGGCGCGGATCGTGCCGGCGCCGACCAGGATCGCGTCGACCGAGGCCCGTACCTCGTCGACGCGGTCGAAGTCGGCCGGCGAGGACAGCAGCAGGCGGTCGGGGCCGGTGTCGTCGAGGTAGCCGTCGAGGGAGACGGCGGCGGACAGCAGGACGTGGGGGTACGGCATCGGGCGCGCTCGCTCTCGCAGGCCGGGGGACGCTTGGTTAAAGTTTGAAACAAACCTACACTGGTGGCATGACGACTCGCTGGCTCACACAGAAGGAGCAGCGCGCCTGGCGCGCGTACATCGCGGCGACGCACCTCCTGGAGGACGCGATCGACCGCCAGCTCCAGCAGGACGCCGGCATGCCGCATCTGTACTACTCCATCCTGGCCAACCTCTCCGAGACGCCCGAGCGCAGGCTGCGGATGACCGACCTCGCCGAGAAGACGAAGATCACCCGCAGCCGGCTGACGTATGCCGTCACCCGGCTGGAGAAGGACGGTCTGATCCGGCGCGAGAACTGCAAGTGGGACAAGCGGGGCAGCATCGCCGCGCTGACCGACGAGGGCATGGCGGTGCTGGAGCGCACGGCGCCGGGGCACGTCGAGATCGTGCGGGCGGCGCTGTTCGACCGGCTCTCCGCCGAGCAGGTCGAGCAGTTGGAGGAGATCAGCTCGGTGATCCTCAAGGCGCTGGAGGGAGACGAGGCGCCCCGGCCGACGGCCGACGAGGTGCCCTGGCGGCGCCGGTCCTCGCCCTGTTCCGGGCCGCCCTCCGCGTGAGCCGCGTCGCACCGCGGTGAGCGGCACCGCAAACCTGTTGCTTCAAATTTAAAGCGTGGGTAGGGTCCTCGACCGTAAGCCTGTTTCAAATCTGAAGCAGATGCCCACCGGAGCTGGGAGAACCCGCATGTCCGACTTCCCCGCCGCCACGCCGCGCTCCCGCGTCCGGGTCCCGCTGCGCTTCCACGACGGCTACAGCGTCGACACCGAACTGGTCACCTTCCACGGCCTGGCCGACGGCCAGGAACACGTGGCCGTCGTGCTGGGCGACCCGGCCCCCGGCACCGTCCCGTTGGTCCGGCTGCACTCCGAGTGCCTGACCGGGGACGTCTTCGGTTCGGCGCGCTGCGACTGCGGGCCCCAGTTGCGCGAGGCGGTGGAGCGGATCGCCGAGCGCGGCGGCGTCCTGCTCTACCTGCGCCAGGAGGGCCGCGGGATCGGGCTGTACAACAAGCTCGACGCGTACGCCCTTCAGGACCGCGGCCTCGACACGTACGAGGCCAACGCGGCGCTGGGGCTGCCCGAGGACGCCCGCGACTACACGGCCGCCGCCCAGATGCTGCGCGCGCTCGGCATCGACGAGCTGGACCTGCTGTCCAACAACCCGGACAAGGCGCAGCAGTTGCGCGATCTGGGGGTGACCGTCCACGAGCGCGTGCCGACGGGCGTCTTCACCACCGCCCACAACGTCCGCTACCTGCGCGCGAAGGTTCTGCAGACCCAGCACACGCTGCCGCTGGCACAGCTCAGCGCCGGCTGAGCGAGTGGGAGGGGCGGGAAGGCGGGCGGCGTCCATGACAGACGGGAAAGGGACGCCGCCCGCTCGAACCTAAGATGGACCCCGGCGATTGTCAACAATTTCGTTCACCAATGCCGGCCCGGGGTGACTCGGTGATCGCACGCCGGCCGCCGGCCGGCAGACAGGCAGGCAGGTGGGCGAGCAGGCAGGGGTACTTTGGCCACCGTCCCCCTCCGAGCAGACGGGAGTTCCCGTGGATGACCGACTGGCGAGCCTGCTGGACGACCTCTACCGGGAAGGGCGGGCCCACGACGGCCCGTTGGCCGACCGGCTGCTGCGGCTGCGCAACATGACCCCGGACGCCGCCCGTCTGATCTCCCTGCTGATCCGCGTCCAGCGCAGCACCTCGGTCCTGGAGATCGGCACCTCCAACGGCTACTCGGCGATCTGGTTCGCCGACGCCCTCCGGGACACCGGCGGCCTGCTGACCACCGTGGAGACCGACGAGGCGCGCGTCGCCGAGGCACTGCGCAACCTGGAGCGCGCCGGGGTCCGGGACCACGTGCACGTCGTCCACGCGGACGGCGCCGACGTCCTCGCCCGCACGCCCGACGCCTCGGTCGACCTCGTCGTCCTGGACGCGGAACGGCCTGCGTACGTCGAGTACTGGCCGCATCTGCGGCGCGTGCTGACGCCGTACGGCGCGGTGGCCGTCGACAACGCGGTGAGCCACCGCGAGCAGGTGGCCCCCTTCCGCGAACTGCTCACCGCGGCCGAGGACTTCGACGTGGAACTGCACGAGGTGGGCGACGGGGTGCTCACCGGCGTACGGGTGCGCTGACCGCCGTTCCCCTTGCCGGCGTGACGGCGAGAGGGCACACCGCCCCGGGGAACGCCGTGAGCCCCGGCCCGGAGGTGCTCCGGGCCGGGGCTCCGCGGTAGGCCCTGTGGGACTCGAACCCACAACCAATGGATTAAAAGTCCACTGCTCTGCCAATTGAGCTAAGGGCCCAGGCGATGTTGCCCCCACGAGCATAGCCGGACGTGGCCGTCTCTCCGATCGGGTATCGGAGACACGGCCGCGTCGGCGCCGTGAAACGGCGGGAGTGTTACGGATCTACCTTTTCGGCGGCCCCCGCCCGCGCCGCCTCGCGCGCCCGCGTCCGGTCGTGCGCCGGGTTGAGGAACCAGTGCCGGGCCGAGGCCAGCCACCAGGTCGCCGCGAAGCCGAGGACGACCAGGACGGCGACCGGGGCGTAGTTGAAGGTCTCCGAGGTGACCGGCGAGACCTGCGGCAGCATGAACAGGACGGTGATGACAGCGACCCAGGCCACCGACACCCACCCGATCAGCGTCGACCAGCGGCCCAGGTGCCACGGCCCCCGCTCGAACGCCCCGCCCTTGCGCACCCGCAGCAGCGTCGGGATGACGTAGGCGATGTACAGGCCGATGACCGCGATCGACGTCACCGCCGCGTACGCGGTCACGTTGATCAGGTACGGCAGCCCCAGCACCAGCGCCCCGGCCGCCGCCAGCCACACCGCCGCCACCGGGGTGCGCGTGCGCGGGCTGACGGTGTGCCACACCCTCGAGAACGGCAGCGCCCCGTCCCGCGAGAAGGCGTAGATCATGCGGCTGTTGGCCGTCACCGACGCCATCCCGCAGAACAGCTGCGCGCCGATCACCACCAGGAGCAGGAGCTTGCCGGCCGTGGCGCCGAGCGCGTCCAGCAGGATCTGGGCCGGCGGCGCGCCCGTCGCCGAGCCGAGCTCCTTGTCGTAGTTCTGGATGGCGAAGGTGAAGCCCAGCAACAGCACGAAGCCCGCTATCCACGACGTCCAGATCGACCGCACGATGCCCTTCGGGCCCGCCGTCGACGCGTCGTGCGTCTCCTCCGTCATATGGGCCGAGGCGTCGTAGCCCGTGAAGGTGTACTGGGCCATCAGCAGGCCGAGCAGCACGACGTACACCCCGCTGCCCCAGCCGGTGTTGTTGACGAACTTCCCGAACACGAAGGACGCCGACTGGTGGTGGTCCGGTACGAACGTCAGCGCGCCGACGATCCCGCCGACGCCCAGCACGTGCCACCACACGCTGATGTCGTTGAGCAGGGCGACGATCTTCACGCCGAAGGTGTTCAGCAGGCCGTGCAGGAGGAGGATGCCGGCGAAGAGCAGGACCGTGCGCCCGGGCGTGACCTCGAAGTCGAACTGGAGGTTCAGGTACGCCCCGAGGAAGGACGCGGCGCCGAAGTCGATGCCCGCGGTCACCGCCACCTGGCCCAGCACGTTGAACCAGCCCGTGAACCACGCCCACGCGGCCGCCGAGCGGGGCGGCGCCAGGCGGTGGGCCCAGAAGTAGAGACCGGCGGAGGTCGGGTAGGCCGAACAGATCTCGGCCATGGACAGCCCGACGAACAGGGTCATCAGACCGACCGCCACCCAGCCCCAGGTGATCACCGCCGGGCCGCCCGTGTTCATGCCGAACAGGTAGAGGGTGAGGCAGCCCGACAGGACCGAGATGATCGTGAAGGAGACCGCGTAGTTGGAGAACGCCGACATGCGGCGGGCGAGGACCTGCGTGTAACCGAGCTGGGCAAGCCGTTCTTCGTCGGAGAGACCCGACTGCCCGCTCGCTCTGGCGTCATCTGTCATGCCCCGAGCGATTCCCGCGCCGGAGCCGTGACATGCGTCACGCAGGGACACGCTATGGCTAAAAAATGCCCTTGTAGCCCTGCCAGCCCGTGGCGATCCGCACCCGCGCCCCGAACGACCCCTTGCCGTCGCCGGCGTTGCGGTACAGGGCACCCGAGGAGTCCCGCTCGACGATGTCGCTCCTTCCGTCCCCGGTGACGTCCCCGACGCCGACGACCGTGTTGTACGAGCCGCCCCACGCGCCGAACAGCTTCACCCGCGCCCCGAACGTCCCCCTGCCCGTGCCGTAGTAGCGGTACAGGTTGTTCGCCTTGTCCTGCGCGAGCAGATCGCCGATGCCGTCCCCGTTGAGGTCGCCGACGCCGACGATCTTCTTGTACGTCTTCCAGTCGGCGTAGAGCCTCACCCGCGCCGACAGCTTCCCCGCGCCGGTGGTCGTGTAGAGGTAGACCGCGCCGGTGGAGGCGTTGCGGGCGACCAGGTCGGCACGGCCGTCCTTGTTCAGGTCGCCGGGCGAGGTGAGGACGTCGTACTGGTTCCATCCGCTCGCGCCGAGGGTCGTGTACGGCGTCGACGGGGTGAGGGCGGCGCCGCAGGCGGGCCGGTACGCGCGCAGCGCGCCGCCGGGGGTGCGCACCAGCACGTCGTTGCAGCGGTCCTTGTCCAGGTCGCCGTACGGCACGGCGAGCGTCTTCGTCGACCAGCCGCTCCCGGAGACCTTCCCCGAGAACGTGCCCTTGCCCGTCCCCCGCTGGAAGGTCAGCGTGCCCGAGGAGTTGAGGGTGAGCAGGTCGCCGACGCCGTCCGAACCGACGTGGTCGTGGCGCACCGGGCTGCCGGTCCCGATCCGCACGGAACCGGTCACCTCGAGCGGCGCCCCCACCCCGTCGGCCGGCGTGACGGACAGCGTCCACGCGTACGTCCCGTTCGGCAGCGGCACGTCCCCCGGGGCCGTACGGTCCATGCCGGACCAGCCCACGGACAGCTCGCCGCGCGTCTCGGCGGTGCTGTCCGCCGTGTCGACGACCTTCCCGGTCGCCTTGGAGCGCACGGTCAGCCGCCAGCCCGACGCGGGCTTCGACAGCAGCAGCGTGGTCAGGGTGTCCGGCGTCGTGTCGACGGGGACCGGGTCGACCGAGGGGGCGTTCCGGGCGGGCGAGAGCAGCCGGAGGGGCTGCTCGGGCACGCCCGACGGCACGAGGTGGATCTGCTCGCCGGCGTCCACGTAGGCCGCGTCGGCACCGGACTCGTCGACCGTCCAGCGCACGTCCCGCTGTGAGACACCGGTGTCGGGCAGCTCGCCGACGACCCGGCTGACGGGCGTCCCGCCGGCGACGGCCGTCAGGACGAGCCGCCCCGCTGCCTTGTCGTGCGTGACGACGTACCCGTCCCCGAGCTTCGCCTCGTCGGCCGGCACGGGCACGGACCTCTTCGCCGTACGGTCGTAGACCGCGGCCGTCCGGCCACCGCAGTTCCAGTACAGGTACCGGCCGTTGGCCTGGAGTTCGGTGGGCGCGCAGCCCGCGGTGTCGAGGGTGAGCGTCTCGACGGTCTTCTGCGCCGCCAGGTCGTACGCGCTGACCCGACCGGGGACCGTGGCGCTCGCCGTCCACAGCAGGTCGCCGGAGAGGGCGGCCGCGGCAGGGGTACGGGTGACCTTGGCGGCGCCGCTGTCGCCGATCGCGTAGACGAACTGCTGGGTGTCGGCGGTGTAGAGGACGTACGTGCCGGAGACATCGGTGATGCGCCCGGCGGGTACCTCGTGTTCCCACAGGGAGTTCCGCTGCCCGGGGCCGTCCGCGCGCAGGTCGTAGACGGAGTCGCCGCTGTTCTGCTCCAGCCACACCGTCCGCCCGGCGGCCGAGCCGAACAGCTGGGCGCAGCCGGGGCTGCACGAGCTGGTCAGCACGTCCGTGCCGTCGTAGCTCGACCGCGGACCGTACGTGGGCGTGCCGGTCGCGGCGACGACCCGACCGTAGGTGTCGCGCATCCCGGCGTAGCTCGCGTCCGCCTCCACCAGCCGCCCCTGGTCCAGCGACAGCCCCGTGATCGGGTACGGCGGCTTCGGCAGCGCCTTGACCAGGGTGACGACCGGCGCGCCGCCGGCGCCGGCGGTGACGCGCTGCACACCCCAGTCGTCGGCGCCGGTACGGCCGACCACGACCGCCGTGCCGTCGGCGGCGAGCGAGATGCCGCTGTTCGACGCGGCGAGCAGGGTGACCGGGGCGCCGCCCGCGACCGGCACGGCCACGACCTCGCCCCGGCCGCCGGGCTGGTGGACGAGCCAGTCCCCGACGATCGCGAGCCCGCTGCTCGACACCGCCGAATCCAGCGCGACCGCGACCGGGGCGGCCGTCAGGTCGGCGCGGGAGTACACGTACGCCGTGGTGGCACCCCCGCCGGCGTACGCGACGACGTGGTCGGGGGAGAGTCTTACGGCGATGTTGGCACCGGTGGGCAGGGCGGACGTCCAGCTGCCGACCCGGCCGGTCGCGGGGTCGACCAGCACCAGACGGGGGGAACCGTCCAGGGTGGCCCGGAAGACGAACCCGTCCGCGTCGCCGCGTACCGGTCCGCCGAGCACCATGCCGTCCGGGGCGCCGCCGACGACCACCTCGTGCGTCGTGCCGTCGGCGCCGGGAGTCAGCAGACGCTTGATCCTGGCGGTGGTGCCGTCGGCGTAGGTGACGTTCTCATTGGTGGCGACCGTGGTGCCGAAGACGCCGTAGACCGACTGGTTCGCGGGCACCTGGACCGTGCCGGTGGTGCCGTCGGCCGCGTTCCACAGGTCGATGCGGCCGTCGCCGTGACGGTAGGCGAGGACGTCGCTGCCCGTGCCGGTGTTGTAGAACGTGCTGTCGCCCATGACCGACGGCGTGTCGAAGGACGCGCCGTCCGCGTACCGCGTCCACACCGCCCGGGAGTGGCCCTCCAGCGTGTGGAACACCCCCTGCGCGCCCGCACCGTCGCCGCCCCCGGCGGAGTAGTTGGTGTACAGGAGGGAGGCGTTGAGGTTCGTGCTGCGGTGGTGGCCGGTACGACCGTCTCCTGCGCGGTGTCGGCCGCGACGGCCGTTCCCACCGGGCCGAGGGCGGTGACCAGTGCCGCGGACACGGCGACCGCGACCGCCGCGGACACGAAGGCGTGACGTGCCAAGGTGAGTCCTCCCCGGAGAAGGAGGGACACAGGCCGCTGAGGTCCCCACCCCGGCTGTCATGTCCCCCTCTGAAGTGAGCCGATCTTACGCCCGCTTCGGAGAGCTGGGGCCGCGGTGCCCCGGACACGACCGAGCGCCGCGCCCCCTTCCGGGAACGCGGCGCTCGGCGATGCGTCACACAGTGTCAGCCGTTGCGCTTCCAGCGCGGCTTGTCGTCACGGCGGCCGAAGGAACCGCCGCCGCGGTGGTCGTCACGGCGGCCGTACGGGCGCTCGTGGCCGCCGGTGCGGAAGCCGGGACGGTCGTCGCGGCGGTCGCGGTTGAACGGACGGTCGCTGCCACGGTGGCCGCCCCGCTCGTCCCGGCGCTCGAAGGAACGGCCCGGACGCTCGTCACGGCGCTCGAAGGAACGGCCACCACGGTCGTCGCGGCGGTCGAAGGAACGGCCACCACGGTCGTCACGGCGCTCGAAGGAACGGCCCGGACGGTCATCGCGACGCTCGAAGGAACGACCGCCACGGTCGTCACGACGCTCGAAGGAACGGCCACCCCGGTCGTCACGACGGTCATCGCGACGGAAGCCGCCACGGTCGTCACGACGCTCGAAACCACGCCCACCACGGTCGTCACGGCGGAAGCCACCGCGGTCGTCACGACGCTCGAAGGAACGGCCACCACGGTCGTCACGACGGTCGTAGGAACCCCGCTCGCCGCGCTCCTCGCGCCGCTCCCGACGCTCGTACGGCGCCTGCGCCGGCGCCTGTGCCGCGGCCTCCGCCCGGTCGACGTCCTGCGCGGCCGGCTGCTCGGGCACGGACACCTCGGCCGCCACCGCGGCGACGGTCCCGGCGTCCGCGGCCTGCGCCTCGGCGACCGCCGCTTCCGGGTCCTCGCCGCGTTCGCGGGCCACCCGGGCGACCAGCCGGTCGGCCTCCTCGCGCAGCTCGGTCGCGCGGCGCTGCGCCCGCTCCAGCTGCTTGGTGAGGTGGGCGACCTCGCGCTCGGCCTGCTGGGCGGCGTTGCCCGCGGACTCGGCCTGGACCTCGGTCATCGAACGGGCGCCGGTGATCTCGGCGACCTCCGGGTCGAAGGCCGTACCCGAGTTGATGATGTGCCGCGAGGCGTCGACGCCCGCGTCCTCCATCAGCCGGAAGATCTGGCGGCGCTGGTGCGGCAGGGAGAGGGAGACGACCGTACCGGTGCGGCCTGCCCGCGCCGTGCGGCCCGCGCGGTGCAGGTAGTCCTTGTGGTCGCCGGCCGGGTCGACGTTCAGCACGAGGTCGATGCCGTCGACGTGGATGCCGCGGGCGGCGACGTCGGTGGCGACGAGGACGTTGACGTACCCGTCCTTGAAGTCGGCCAGGGTCCGGGTGCGGGCGCCCTGGGTCATGCCGCCGTGCAGCGCGTCGGCCTTCACACCGGCGTCGCGCAGCTGCTCGGCGACGCGGTCGGCGCCGAGCTGGGTGCGGACGAAGATGATGGTGCGGCCCTTGCGGGAGGCGATGGCCGCGGTGACCGGCGCCTTGTCCTTGGGCTTCACGATCAGGATGTGGTGGGACATCGTCGTGACGGCGCCCTGGGCCGCGTCCACCTCGTGGTGGACGGGGTTGTTCAGGTAGCGGTCGACGAGGGTCTTGATCTCGTTCTCCATGGTCGCGGAGAAGAGCATGCGCTGACCGCCGGCCGGCACCTGGTCCAGCAGCTCCGTCACCTCGGGCAGGAAGCCCAGGTCGGACATCTGGTCGGCCTCGTCGAGGACGGCGATCTGGACGTCCTCGAGGGAGCAGGCGCCGCGGTTGATGATGTCGCGCAGGCGGCCCGGGGTGGCGACGAGGATGTCGACGCCGCGCTCCAGGGCGTAGATCTGGTTGCCCATCGACGTACCGCCGCAGACGACCTTCATCTTCAGGCCGAGGACGTCGCCGTAGGGCTGGAGCGCGTCGGCCACCTGCATGGCGAGCTCACGGGTGGGCGTGAGGATGACGGCGCGCGGCTTGTGCTTCTGCGTGTGACCGCCGGCCAGCTGGGCCAGGGTCGGCAGACCGAAGGAGAGGGTCTTGCCGGAGCCGGTGCGGCCACGGCCGAGGATGTCCTTGCCGGCCAGGGCGTCCGGGATGGTCGCGGCCTGGATCGGGAAGGGGGTGGTGACGCCGTTCTGCGCGAGCTTGCGCACGACGCCCTCGGGGAGACCGAGGTCGGCGAAGGTGACCTCGGGGGTCTCCTGCTCGGTGCCCTCGGGCACGACGACCTGGTCGGTGGAACTGGAAATGGACATGCGTATGCGAAACCTTCCGGAGTCTCGTCGGCACGCGCCCGTCAACTCCGTGATTCGCAATCGACCGCCTCTATGCGGTCCGCCACGGCAAGGGAGAGTACGCGCCACACGGCGCGCTCTGCAGTGGCGCCGGGCAAATGGGATCAAACGATCTACCACCATACGCACCCTCCACCCCCCAAGGCAAACCAAGCCCTGGAGACCCTCGTCACGTCCGGGGCCCGAAGGCCGCAGCCGGCCGGCTCGGCCGTGCCGCTACGCCGGTGTCCCCGCCGCCGGGGCCGGTTCGCGGTCGGTGAGTTGGGCTCCCGTCTCCTGGTGGGCGGAGGAGGAGGGCTCGGCGGACGGGGGCGGCTCCGGCGGGGCGGACGTCGGATCGACCGTGGCCGTCGGCTGCGGGTCGGCGCTCCGGGTGGGCGTCGGCTGCGCCTGACTGGGCACGGGCCCGCCGGGCTGCTCACTGCGGCCGGGCTTGGCGGCCTTCCCCCCGGCCGGCGCGGACGCGCTCGCGGACGCGGAGGCCGACGGGGACGCCGACTCCCCGTCCTTGCCCTTCTTCCCCCCACGCTTGCCGTCGTCGCCCGCCGCTCCGGCCCCCACGCGCCCGCCCCCGGACACCGCGGTCCCCCCGTCGGGCGCCTCCCCACCCCGCTGCCCCGCCGAGTGCGAGGGCTTCGCCTTGCCGCCCGCCCCGTCGTCCCCCACGCTCATACAGCCGGCGGCAGCGGCGACGGCCATGACGGTGGCAGCCAGACGGACGGGTACGTTCAAGGGGCGCACGGCAGCCACCTCCGAGGCGGACGAAGAAGTCAACCTGCCCAACTCCACTCGCCCACAAGAAGACACGCGCCCCGCTCACCCGTACCCGAGCGCATGCAGCCGGGCATCGTCGATCCCGAAGTGATGAGCGATCTCGTGCACCACCGTCACCTCGGTCTCCGCCACCACGTCCTCCCGGCTGTCGCACATCCGCAGGGTCGGGCCCCGGTAGATGGTGATGCGGTCCGGCAGCACCCCGGCGTACCACTCGCCCCGGTCCGTCAGCGGAGTGCCCTCGTAGAGCCCGAGCAGCTCGGGGTCGTCCGCCGGCGGCTCGTCCTCGACGAACACCGCGACGTTGTCCATCAGCCGCGTCAGCTCCGGGGGGATCCGGTCGAGCGCCTCGGCGACCAGTTCCTCGAACTCCTCGCGCGTCATCTCCAGCACAGGCCCATTGTCGGCCACGGCGCGCCCGTACGAGAGTCATCGACTCTCTCGCATATCCGCCCCCGGACTTGGGCATACGGGACCAATGTCCCGCGTCCCCGCCGTCGCCGTGAACGTCGTGACCGTTGTGAACCGTCTGCGCAAGTCCCCCCGCACCCTTCTCCGCCGCCACCGCGCCCGCCGCTCGCGCCCGGCCCTGGAGCTGGTGCCGCAGAGCCGTCCCTGGGCGCGGGCCCTGGGGCTGGTGGCCGTCGTGCTGCTGGGCGCCTGGCTCGGCCTGCTGGTCGTCGGGAACGTACGCGTCCCGGTGGGTCCCATGAACACGACGATGACCCTGCGCCCGTCCGTCTCCGGCGGCACGAAGATCAACGTCTCGCCGCTCGGCGCGCTGGAGCTGAGCACCCACCACGCCCCCGTCCGCCTCGACGTCAACGTCGACCAGCTCGACCCGGTCCGCGCCCAGGCCCTCGTCGACCACCCCGAACGCCTCTCCGGCCTGCAGGACGAGGTCGCCCGCGACGTCGAACACGGCACCCTCGACCTCGCCGTACGCTCCTGCGTGGCCGTCGTCGTCGGCGCCACCGCCCTCGGTCTCGCCGTCTACCGCCGGCCCCGCCGCGCCCTCGCCGCCGGCGCCACCGCGCTTGCCCTCCTCGTCGCCTCCGGCGCCTCCGCCTACGCCACCTGGAACCCCGACTCCGTCCTGGAACCGAAGTACTCCGGCCTGCTCTCCTCGGCCCCGTCCCTGGTCGGCAACGCGCGCAACATCGTCACCGAGTTCGACGTCTACCAGAAGGAGCTGGCGCGCCTGGTCACCAACGTGACCAAGCTGTACGACGTCACGTCCACGCTGCCCGCCTACCAGCCGGACCCCACCACCGTCCGCGTCCTGCACGTCTCCGACATCCACCTCAACCCGGCGAGCTGGAAGATCATCGCCTCGCTCGTGCAGCAGTACAAGGTGAACGTCATCGTCGACACCGGCGACACGATGGACCACGGCACGGCCGCCGAGAACGGCTTCCTGGACCCGATCGCGGACCTGGGAGCGCCGTACGTCTGGGTCCGCGGCAACCACGACTCCGCCGCCACCCAGCGCTACCTGGAGCGCATGAAGAACGTCCGCGTCCTCGACGACGGCCGCGCCGTCACCGTCGCCGGACTGCGCTTCGCGGGCATCGGCGACCCCCAGTTCACCCCCGACCGCTCCAAGGCGATCGGCGCCGACGAGTCGGAGCAGCTGGCCGGCGACCGCCTCGCCTCCGCCCTGAGCGACCAGAAGGCCGCGGGCACGCCGGTCGACGTGGCGATGGCCCACGAACCGTCCGCCGCCCGCGAGGTCGACGGCGAGGCGCCGCTGGTCCTGTGCGGGCACCTGCACCACGAGGGCGACGAGATCCTCGAGTACGGCACGCGGCTGCACATGGAGGGTTCCACCGGCGGCAGCGGGCTGCGGGCGCTGGAGCACAAGTACCCGGCGCCGATCGAGGCGTCCATCCTCTACTTCGACCGCGACACCCGCCGCCTCCAGGCCTGGGACGCGATCAAACTGGGCGGTCTCGGCGAGACGACCGCCGAGGTCACGCGTCACCTCCCGGACGAGAACAAGCCGGGCGCCACACCGTCCACCGCGACGCCCTCCGCCTCCGCCCCGTAAACCGTTTTGGCGATACCTCCCGCCATCCCATATGCTTCTCACGTCCCCGACGCGCTGAGAAGCGCCCAGGCGGGCCGATAGCCCTCATCGTCTAGCGGCCTAGGACGCCGCCCTTTCAAGGCGGTAGCACGGGTTCGAATCCCGTTGGGGGCACGCAGTACGGTGTGCGACACTGTCGTACGCAGTCGCTTGGTCCTGTGGAGCAGTTTGGAGTGCTCGCCACCCTGTCAAGGTGGAGGCCGCGGGTTCAAATCCCGTCAGGACCGCAAAGGCTCTGCGAAGAGCCTTGACGGCTGGGTAGCTCAGTTGGTACGAGCGTCCGCCTGAAAAGCGGAAGGTCGCCGGTTCGACCCCGGCCCCAGCCACCGTCGCCCTCACCGGGCTCTCACCCCCTCCGGGATCATCCGGAGGGGGTGTTCTCTTTCCGAGCACGACCGGCACCATCGATAATCGGCTCGGCATCGGGATGAGTGCTCGCGGAAGACAGCCGGCCACTCGGAGCGGTTCAGCGCAGGGCGGGGATCATGAAACGAGACGCGGCGAAGACCGTGCACGGGGACGGGCTGGAACTGGCGCGGGCGCGGTACGGGCTGCTCGCGGTGGTGGGCAGCAATCTCGCGATCGTCGTGGTGGCGGTCGTCGGGATCTGGCGGCTCGACGGCGACAAGGCGGTGACCGTCGGGGTGCTCACGGCCGCGTTCACCGCGGTGAGCAGCATGACCACCGCCTATCTGGGGATCAAGGCCGTGTCCAACACGGCGCGGTCCATCGCGCTGGGCGACGGGGCGCAGCGCCGGCCGCAGCAGCCGGCGGCACCGGAGGCACAGCCCGCGCAGGCCGCCCAGCCCGTGCGATCCGGGGCCGCGCAGCCCGTCGCGGGCGGTGCGCCGGAGCCGCACACGTCGTAGGCGTCCGGTACGTGACCCTCCGCGGCGAGCGCCCGGTACAAATCGTTCGCCACGGATTTCCCGGGGATGAGATCCTGGATCGCGTATGTCTACGCATCCTGCCCCCGCCACCCCGGCCCTCGGCGCCCTCGCCCCCCGCCTGACCGAGCTGTCCCTGCGCGACGCGCACCGGCTCGGGCGCAGGCTCGAAGGTGCGCGCAAGATCCGTAAGCCGGAGGCCCGGGCCGCCGTTCTCGCCGAGATCGAGGCGGAGGTCGCCAGGGCCGAGGAGCGGATGAGCGAGCGGCGCGGGCGGGTCCCCGCCGTCGGTTATCCCGAGCAGCTGCCCGTCAGCCAGAAGAAGGACGCGATCGCCGACGCCATCCGCGATCACCAGGTCGTCATCGTCGCCGGTGAGACCGGGTCCGGGAAGACGACGCAGATCCCCAAGATCTGTCTGGAGCTGGGGCGCGGCGTGCGCGGCATGATCGGGCACACCCAGCCCCGCCGTATCGCCGCCCGTACGGTCGCCGAGCGCGTGGCCGAGGAGTTGCGGACGCCCCTGGGCGAGGCCGTCGGCTGGAAGGTGCGGTTCACCGACCAGGTGAACCCGGACGCCACGTTCATCAAGCTGATGACGGACGGCATCCTGCTCGCGGAGATCCAGACCGACCGCGAGCTGCGCGCCTACGACACGATCATCATCGACGAGGCCCACGAGCGGTCCCTGAACATCGACTTCCTGCTCGGCTACCTGGCGCAGCTGCTGCCGCGCCGGCCCGATCTGAAGGTCGTCATCACCTCGGCCACCATCGATCCCGAGCGCTTCTCCCGGCACTTCGGGGACGCGCCGATCATCGAGGTGAGCGGGCGGACGTATCCGGTCGAGGTGCGGTACCGGCCCCTGCTCGAAGAGGACTCGGACGACGCCGACCGCGACCAGATCACCGCAATCTGCGACGCGGTGGAGGAGCTGCAGGCCGAGGGGCCGGGGGACATCCTCGTCTTCCTGTCGGGTGAGCGGGAGATCCGGGACACCGCCGACGCGCTGGAGAAGCGGAAGTACCGGTTCACGGAGGTGCTCCCGCTGTACGCGCGGCTCTCGCACGCCGAGCAGCACCGCGTCTTCCAGCCGCACAGCGGGCGCAGGATCGTTCTGGCGACCAACGTCGCCGAGACCTCCCTGACGGTCCCGGGCATCCGGTACGTCATCGACCCCGGCTTCGCCCGGATCAGCCGCTACAGCCACCGCACGAAGGTGCAGCGGCTGCCGATCGAGCCGATCAGCCAGGCCAGCGCCAACCAGCGCAAGGGCCGCTGCGGCCGTACGTCCGACGGCATCTGCATCCGGCTGTACAGCGAGGAGGACTTCCTCGCCCGGCCGGAGTTCACGGACGCGGAGATCCTGCGCACGAACCTCGCCTCCGTCATCCTGCAGATGACCGCGGCCGGCCTCGGCGACATCGAGAAGTTCCCCTTCATCGACCCGCCGGACCACCGCAACATCCGTGACGGTGTCCAACTCCTCCAGGAGCTGGGCGCGCTGGACCCGGCGCAGAAGGACGTACGCAAGCGCCTCACGGACACCGGGCGCAAGCTGGCCCAGCTGCCGGTGGACCCGCGGCTGGCCCGCATGGTGCTGGAGGCCGACAAGAACGGCTGTGTGCGCGAGGTCATGGTGATAGCCGCGGCCCTGTCCATCCAGGACCCGCGCGAGCGCCCGGCCGAGAAGCAGACGCAGGCCGACCAGCAGCACGCCCGTTTCAGGGACGAGACGAGCGACTTCCTCGCCTACCTCAACCTGTGGCGGTACCTCCGCGAGCAGCAGAAGGAGCGGGGGTCCTCGTCCTTCCGCCGCATGTGCAAGCAGGAGTACCTCAACTTCCTGCGCATCCGCGAGTGGCAGGACATCTACACCCAACTGCGCACGGTCGCCAAGCAGATGGGCATCCACCTCAACGAGGACGACGCCCCCGCCGACCGCATCCACGTCTCGCTGCTGGCCGGATTGCTTTCGCACATCGGCATGAAGGACGTCAAGGACGGCGCGAAGAACGAGTATCTGGGCGCCCGCAACGCCAAGTTCGCGATCTTCCCCGGCTCGGCGCTGTTCAAGAAGCCGCCGCGGTTCGTGATGTCGGCGGAGCTGGTGGAGACCTCGCGGCTGTGGGCGCGGGTCAACGCGAAGATCGAGCCCGAGTGGGTGGAGCCGCTTGCCGGGCACCTGCTGAAGCGGACGTACAGCGAACCGCACTGGGAGAAGGACCAGGCGGCCGTGATGGCGTACGAGAAGGTCACGCTGTACGGCGTCCCGATCGTCGCCCAGCGGAAGGTCAACTACGGCCGGATCGACCCGGAGGCCTCGCGCGAGCTGTTCATCCGCAACGCGCTCGTGGAGGGCGACTGGCGCACGCACCACAAGTTCTTCGCCGACAACCGCAAGCTGCTGAGCGAGGTCGAGGAGCTCGAACACCGCGCCCGGCGGCGGGACATCGTCGTCGACGACGAGACGCTCTTCGACTTCTACGACGCCCGGGTGCCCGAACACGTCGTCTCCGGCGCCCACTTCGACTCGTGGTGGAAGCGCAAGCGGCACGAGCAGCCGGACTTCCTGGACTTCGAGCGGGAGATGCTGATCCGGGAGTCGGCCGAGGCGGTCACCAAGGCCGACTATCCGGACTCCTGGCGTCAGGGGCAGCTGAAGTTCCGGGTGACCTACCAGTTCGAGCCGGGCGCGGACGCCGACGGTGTGACCGTCCACATCCCGCTCCAGGTGCTCAACCAGGTCACGGACGAGGGCTTCGACTGGCAGATCCCGGGTCTGCGCGAGGAGTTGGTGACGGAGCTGATCCGTTCCCTGCCCAAGCCGATCCGGCGCAACTACGTGCCGGCGCCGAACTTCGCCAAACGCTTCCTCGACACGGCCGTCCCTCTGCGGGAGCCGTTGACGGTGACGATGGCGCGCGAGCTGAAGCGCATGGTCGGCGTGCCCTTCGAGCCCGAGGACTTCGACTGGTCGAAGGTGCCGGACCATCTGCGCGTCACGTTCCGGATCGTGGACGAGCGGCGCCGCAAACTGGGCGAGGACAAGGACCTGGAGGCGCTGAAGCTGCGGCTGAAGCCGAAGGCGCGCAAGGCGATCTCGCAGGCCGCGGCGGCGACGGCCGAGCGGACCGGCGGGGAGTCGCTGGAGCGCAAGGGGCTGACGGACTGGACGATCGGTTCCCTCACGCGTGTCTTCGAGACGCGCCGGGCCGGCCAGCCGGTGAAGGCGTATCCGGCCCTGGTGGACGACGGCGACACGGTGTCGGTCCGCCTCTTCGACACGGAGGCGGAGCAGGCGGAGGCGATGTGGAAGGGCACCCGCCGCCTGATCCTGCGCAACATCCCGGTCAACCCGGCGAAGTTCGCGAGCGACCGCCTCACGAACGCCCAGAAGCTCGCCCTGTCCGCCAATCCGCACGGCTCGGTCCAGGCGCTGTTCGACGACTGCGCGATGGCGGCGGCGGACAAGCTGATCGGGGACTTCGGGGGGCCGGCGTGGGACGAGGAGTCGTACCGGAAGCTGTACGACAAGGTGCGCGCGGAGATCGTCGACACGACGGTCCGTGCGGTGGGGCAGGTGCAGCAGGTGCTGGCCGCCTGGCAGGCCTGTGAGCGCCGTCTGAAGGCCGTACGGAGCCCTGCCCTGCTGCCGAACCTCCAGGACGTCCGCAAGCAGCTGGACGCGCTCGTACGGCCGGGTTTCGTGACGGACACGGGGTTGCGGCGGCTGCCCGACCTGATGCGCTACCTCGTCGCGGCGGACCGGCGGTTGCAGCAGATGCCGACGAACGTCCAGCGGGACACCACGCGCATGGAGAAGGTGCACGAGATGCAGGACGAGTACGCGTGGCTGCTGGAGCAGATGCCGCGCGGGCGGCCGGTGCCACAGCAGGTCCTCGACGTCCGCTGGATGATCGAGGAGCTGCGGGTCAGCTATTTCGCCCACGCTCTCGGCACGGCGTACCCCGTCTCCGACAAGCGGATTGTGAAGGCGATCGACGCGCTGGCGCCGTGACGGTCCGTTCACCCTGGGTGAGTTCGACCAGCGGCTCCCCCTCCTGTACAGTCTCTTCTCGCAGCGCAACGCACCAGCAAGCGCCGCGAAACCTGGTCCTGTGGAGCAGTTTGGAGTGCTCGCCACCCTGTCAAGGTGGAGGCCGCGGGTTCAAATCCCGTCAGGACCGCAGAGAAGGCAGCAAGAGGCCCGCATCCCGTGAGGGAGCGGGCCTTCTTCATGCCCGCGCGAGGGCTGCGGGGTGCCGGCGTCCGGTGGCCGGTAGGGGGCGGTGGCGTGCGGAAGCGGCGCCTCCCGCGAGCCGTACGTCTTGACGGCGTCACATTCGGTCGGTACCCAGAAATCAGGGCCCGTTCCCGCGTGGCCCCCTGGAGGTGGCGCATGGCGGCAACGGCGAGGCACGAAACGCGGGCGCTGCTCCGCGCCCACCTGTCGGCCGCGTCGTCGTACGGGCATCTGACCCGCCACTGCCCGATCTGCCACCACCTCCTGCGGCTGGCGATGGACTCCGCCCCGCGGGCCGCCGAGAGCCCGGACGAGGCCGTGGAGGACGAGAGCCCCGCCGACGCGTGAGCACCGCCGCCCCCAACACCCGTACCGCCGTGGGACGCTGGGGCTCACGCCCCCCTTTAGCGCACCTGCGCCGGAGGCGACAAGCTCTCCGGGATGTGACGGGTGTCACCGCATGAGTTTCTGAAACTGCGGTACTTACAACCGGCCTACAACAGGTCAATTTAATATGTGCAATTGCACCAGCTCGGACACGTCCCCGAGCGGCATCCCGGCGCCCCCTCCACAGGGTTCCGACAGCCCTCCCCAGACTCCGACAAGCCCGCTCACAGCCCGGTCGGCCGGCCCTCGCGACCCGCACAAAAAAGATCGCGCTGGACCCGGCGGAGTCCAGCGCGATCGACGACGCACCCTGTCACTTGCTTGGAAAGCCCCTAGGGGCTTGGGCGTGGGCCCTGTTGGGGCAGAACCCGCGTCGCTTGGAGCTAGGTTCCGGACGCCACGGCACGTTGTTGGGGGACCTGCCGTCTTGCCCGGTTATGGAGTTGTTCAGGCCTCGCTGCGCTGCTGCGGGATGCCCGCGAGCAGAGCGCGGACCTCGGCCTCGCGGTAACGGCGGTGCCCGCCGAGCGTGCGGATCGAAGTGAGCTTTCCGGCCTTCGCCCACCGCGTGACCGTCTTCGGGTCCACGCGGAACATGGTGGCGACCTCAGCCGGGGTCAGCAGCGGCTCGGCATCAGGGGTGCGAGCGGTCATGAGCGGCCTCCTCGGGAGAACCGAACCTTCTCGGTTCTTTCCTCTAAATTCTGCACCTTGACCCGCGTTGCCCGAAATGGCGGACGCGAGTCGAGTCGGTTATAGGACGAACGGCTTGTCCTCGGCACTACAACTACACCATCTGTCCAGCCGCGTCGGCCAAACCGATGGAATTGCCCTCCCAGGTAGTCATCAGCCGCGGAAGCCGATGGACCAGCCCATAGCGGACAGTCACGCCACTGTGACGATCAGTCACAGGACGATCAGGAGTCACCAGACCCCCCAAAGCGTGCAATGCGACGGAGTCCTCCCCGGACTCCTTGTCCTATTTTGGCACGAGGAGGGGCAAGAGACGCAAGGGCCGTGTAAGTGCGGTCCATCACGCTTGACAGCACTTGCACATCGCTTGAGGCGAACGCCCGTAACGTGACCTACGTCCGATGTTGAAGACGCCTCAGATACCTCAGGGGGAGGACGAAACCCCAAAACGGGCGTCACGTCAAACGCCAGTTCGTTACCTACGCCCGGATCTGGGGCTAGTTCGCCGACCGCCGGTCCCGGACCGAGCGCCAGCGGTCCACCAGGCGGGCGTAGGCGGCGCCCGCGGCCGCGCCGTCGCCCTGGCGCAGGGCCTCGATGCCGTCGGCCACGTCGGCCGCCGAGTGGTCGTCCTCCAGCTCACCGGCCGGCAGGGTGTGCACCAGGCCGCCGTAGTCGAGCTCGACCAGCGAGCGCGGGTGGAACTCCTCCAGCCAGCGCCCCACGTCCACCAGGCCCTCGATCAGCGGCCCTTCGTCGAGGGCGTCCTTCAGCGCCCGCAGCGCCCGGGCCACCCTGCGCCGGGCCTGCACCATCGGCGTGCGGTAGCGCAGCATGGGCGGGATCTCGCCGCTGCCCTTGTCGAAGCGCCGCTCCTCGTCCGACACCAGCACGAACCAGTGCAGCGGCACCTGCCAGGTCGAGGTGCGGATCCAGGGGCGGGCATCCGGGTTGCGCACCAGCCAGCGGTCGTAGTCCTGGGCGGCCTGGCGCCGTACGACCTCCGGCAGCACCGCGTCCAGGACCGGCTTCGGCAGCTCCTCGGGCAGCTCCCGCAGCGCCTGCCAGCCGCGCAGCCGGGTGCGCCAGGGGCAGACGCAGACCACGCCGTCCACGTCGAGCACGAACGCGTCGCTGCTCTCGTGCACCGGCACCGGGATCGGCGGGGTGGGCAGCAAGTCGGCCAGGGAGCGGCGCAGTTCGTCCTGGTACGAGGGCCGGTCCGGGCGGCGGGCGTAACGCGCCCAGTGACTGCGCTCGGGCTCGGGGAAGGCGGCCAGCGGCTCGTACACACGCAGGTACGTCGCGTACGGGACGATCACCGAGGACACCTTGGGCACGCCTGCTCCCTCCCCCGCCCACCACCGGGAAAACCTGCGGAACCCGCTGACAAACGCGCGGGAAATCTATCCAAATCGTCGCACGGCCCCACCCCGGTGGTAGGTGATCCTGAGCACTGCGCGGATGGCGGGGCGTCCAGGGTCTAAATTCGTGCTCACAGCCCCCGCCACCCACACGGGAGCTGATCCACCCGCCGCTACTTGCTTCAGGAGTCACCACAGTGACCGACGTAACCGGCGCACCTGCTGATGTACTGCACACCCTGTTCCACTCGGACCAGGGCGGACATGAGCAAGTCGTGCTCTGCCAGGACCGCGCGAGCGGCCTGAAGGCCGTGATCGCCATCCACAGCACCGCCCTGGGCCCGGCGCTCGGGGGCACCCGCTTCTACCCGTACGCCACCGAGGCGGAGGCCGTCGCCGACGCGCTCAACCTCGCGCGCGGGATGTCGTACAAGAACGCCATGGCCGGGCTGGACCACGGCGGCGGCAAGGCGGTGATCATCGGCGACCCCGAGCGGGACAAGACCGAGGAGCTGCTGCTCGCCTACGGGCGCATGGTGGCCTCGCTCGGCGGGCGGTACGTCACCGCGTGCGACGTCGGCACCTACGTCGCCGACATGGACGTCGTCGCGCGCGAGTGCCGCTGGACGACCGGGCGCTCCCCGGAGAACGGCGGCGCCGGCGACTCCTCGGTGCTCACCGCCTTCGGCGTCTACCAGGGCATGCGCGCCAGCGCCCAGCACCTGTGGGGCGACCCGTCGCTGCGCGGCCGCAGGGTCGGCATCGCGGGCGTCGGCAAGGTCGGCCACCACCTGGTCAAGCACCTGCGGGACGAGGGCGCGGAGGTCGTGATCACCGACGTGCGCGAGGAGGCCGTCGGCCGCATCCTCGCCGCGCACCCGGAGGGCGTCACGGCCGTCGCCGACACCGCGACCCTGATCCGCGTCGAGGGCCTCGACATCTACGCCCCCTGCGCGCTGGGCGGCGCCCTGAACGACGACACCGTGCCCGCGCTGACCGCGAAGATCGTCTGCGGGGCGGCCAACAACCAGCTCGCCCACCCGGGCGTGGAGAAGGACCTCGCCGACCGCGGGATCCTCTACGCGCCGGACTACGTGGTGAACGCCGGCGGTGTCATCCAGGTCGCCGACGAGCTGCACGGCTTCGACTTCGAGCGGTGCAAGGCGAAGGCGGCGAAGATCTTCGACACCACGCTGGCCATATTCGCACGTGCGAAGGCGGACGGTATTCCACCGGCCGCGGCGGCCGACCGGATCGCCGAGCAGCGCATGCACGAGGCGGCCGCGAAGGGCCCGCGCTGAGGTTTGGCCGGTACCCGCCGACGGGCACTTAGAGAGAACTCTCACGTTCGTCGGCGGGTCGACCGCCGATAAGTGGTTAAAATCGCGGTTGACCAGCGAGGACGGGGCGCCTCGAAGGTCCTGTGCACACGCGGCTGCTGCGGGCGACGTACCGTATGGGCGCGGGCTCAGGTACCGTGGAAGCCCTACGGACCGGCCTCTCCACGGAGAGTCCGTTCCGGATCATGAACGCGTGTCAGACTCTGGGGCCGTCGAGCCCCGTCGTTGAGGGGGTCGAGCCATGGGGCGCGGCCGGGCCAAGGCCAAGCAGACGAAGGTCGCCCGCCAGCTGAAGTACAACAGCGGTGGGACGGACCTCTCACGCCTGGCCGAGGAGCTGGGCGCATCGACGTCGAACCAGTCGCCGAACGGCGACCGTTTCGAGGACGATGGGCAGGACGACGACGACCTGTACTCACGGTACGCCGACCTCTACGAGGACGGCGACGAGGAGGACGAGGACGACCAGTCCTCCCAACACCGTCGCGGCGCTTGACCTTGTACTGAGCACCCACCCGGTCGGTTGACCTCGGTCACCGACCGGGTTCTGTGCTGCCTGCACGAGGTCGGCCGGGATCAGCCGGCGTAGTCGCCCACCAGAGCGGCACCGGTGGTGTGCTCACCCCGCTCGGTGATCTCGCCCGCCACCCATGCCTCGACGCCCCGGTCCGCGAGCGTCGCCAGAGCCACGTCCGTGGACTCCTGCGGCACGATCGCGATCATGCCGACGCCCATGTTGAGGGTCTTCTCCAGCTCCAGCCGCTCGACCCGGCCGGTCCTGCCGACGAGGTCGAAGACCGGGGCCGGGGTCCAGGTGGAGCGGTCGACGACCGCGTGCAGGCCCTCCGGGATCACCCGGGCCAGGTTGGCGGCGAGTCCGCCGCCGGTGATGTGGCTGAAGGCGTGCACGTCCGTGGTGCGGGTCAGGGCCAGGCAGTCCAGCGAGTAGATCTTCGTCGGCTCCAGCAGCTCCTCGCCGAGGGTGCGGCCGAGCTCCTCGACACGCGCCTCCAGGGACAGGTTCGCCTGGTCGAGGAGGACGTGCCGGACCAGCGAGTACCCGTTCGAGTGAAGACCGGAGGCCGCCATGGCGATCACCGTGTCACCCGTACGGATGCGATCCGCGCCCAGCAGCCGGTCGGCCTCCACGACGCCCGTACCGGCGCCGGCGACGTCGAAGTCGTCCGGACCCAGCAGACCCGGGTGCTCGGCCGTCTCGCCGCCCACCAGGGCGCAGCCGGCCAGCACGCAGCCCTCCGCGATGCCCTTGACGATGGCGGCCACCCGCTCGGGGTGGACCTTGCCGACGCAGATGTAGTCGGTCATGAACAGCGGCTCCGCGCCGCACACCACGATGTCGTCCATGACCATGGCGACCAGGTCGTGGCCGATGGTGTCGTACACGCCCAGCCGGCGCGCGATGTCGACCTTGGTGCCGACGCCGTCGGTGGCGGAGGCGAGCAGGGGGCGCTCGTAGTGCTTGAGGGCGGAGGCGTCGAAGAGGCCGGCGAACCCGCCGAGGCCGCCGAGGACCTCGGGGCGCTGCGTCTTCTTCACCCACTCCTTCATCAGCTCTACCGCGCGGTCGCCCGCTTCGATGTCGACGCCGGCAGCCGCGTAGGAAGCACCGGAGGATGGAGTCTCAGACATTGCCTGGGATCTTTCGGGTTGGTTGCTACGAGGCTTACGGGCGACGGATCGCGTCGGCCGCGGCCGTGGCTGCCGGACCGGCGGCCAGTTCGGTCTCCAGGAGCTGCTTGCCGAGCAGCTCGGGGTCCGGGAGCTCCATCGGGTACTCGCCGTCGAAGCAGGCGCGGCACAGGTTCGGCTTGGCGATGGTGGTCGCCTCGATCATGCCGTCGATGGAGATGTACGCCAGCGAGTCGGCGCCGAGGCTGGTGCCGATCTCGTCGATGGTCATGCCGTTGGCGATGAGCTCCGCGCGCGTGGCGAAGTCGATGCCGAAGAAGCAGGGCCACTTCACGGGCGGCGAGGAGATCCGGATGTGGACCTCGGCGGCGCCCGCCTCGCGCAGCATGCGCACCAGCGCCCGCTGGGTGTTGCCGCGCACGATCGAGTCGTCGACGACGACCAGGCGCTTGCCCTTGATGACTTCCTTCAGCGGGTTCAGCTTCAGGCGGATGCCGAGCTGCCGGATGGTCTGCGAGGGCTGGATGAACGTACGGCCCACGTACGCGTTCTTGACCAGTCCGGCGCCGAAGGGGATGCCGGATGCCTCCGCGTAGCCGATGGCGGCCGGGGTGCCGGACTCCGGGGTCGCTATCACCAGGTCGGCCTCGACCGGGGCCTCCTTGGCGAGGCGGCGGCCCATCTCCACGCGGGAGAGGTACACGTTCCGGCCGGCGATGTCGGTGTCCGGGCGGGCCAGGTACACGTACTCGAAGACACAGCCCTTGGGCTTCGCTTCCGCGAATCGGGAGGTGCGCAGTCCGTTCTCGTCGATGGCGACGAACTCGCCCGGCTCGATCTCGCGGACGAAGCTGGCGCCGCAGATGTCGAGGGCGGCGGACTCGGAGGCGACGACCCAGCCGCGCTCCAGCCGGCCGAGGACCAGCGGGCGGATGCCCTGCGGGTCGCGGGCGGCGTAGAGGGTGTGCTCGTCCATGAAGACGAGGCTGAAGGCGCCCTTGACCTGCGGGAGGACCTGGTGGGCGGCCTCCTCGATGGTCAGCGGCTTGCCGTCCTCGTCGACCTGGGCCGCGAGCAGCGCGGTGAGCAGGTCGGTGTCGTTGGTGGCCGCGACGCGGGTCGAGCGGCCGCTGGTGTCCTTCGGCAGGTCGGCGACCATCTCGGCGAGCTGCGCCGTGTTGACCAGGTTGCCGTTGTGGCCGAGCGCGATGGAGCCGTGCCCCGTGGCGCGGAACGTCGGCTGGGCGTTCTCCCACACGGAGGCGCCGGTGGTCGAGTAGCGGGCGTGTCCGACCGCGATGTGACCCTGGAGCGAACCGAGCGAGGTCTCGTCGAAGACCTGGGAGACCAGGCCCATGTCCTTGAAGACGAGGATCTGGGAGCCGTTGCTGACCGCGATACCCGCGGATTCCTGGCCCCGATGCTGGAGGGCGTAGAGCCCGAAGTACGTGAGCTTGGCGACCTCTTCGCCCGGAGCCCAGACACCGAAGACGCCGCAGGCGTCCTGGGGGCCCTTCTCACCGGGGAGCAGGTCGTGGTTGAGTCGTCCGTCACCACGTGGCACGGCACCGAGTGTAGGCGAGATCGACCACTGGTCCGAATTGGGGTTACTCGTCAGTAGTGGATCACTGGCTGGCGCGATCCCCTGCCGCTGCGGTGTTTTCGCTGGTCAGCGCGGTGCCGTCGTGATCGACCCGGCGGCCGGGCGCGCGCGTCAAGCCGCCCGGCGGGGTTCGTTCGGTCTTGATGAGTGAGGCGTCGCACATCATTCGGGTGCCGTGGCTCAGCTCATCACCGGCAGGAAGGCGCTCAGATCGGCCCGCTCGCCGCTCGCGCCGACCTTCGCCTCCTCGATCGCGTCCTTCCAGGCCAGCCGCCCGGTGGCGAGCCGCATCCAGGTCAGCGGGTCGGTCTCGACGACGTTCGGCGGGGTGCCGCGGGTGTGCCGGGGGCCCTCGACGCACTGCACGACGGCGTACGGCGGGATCCGCACCTCGGTCGAGCCGCCGGGGGCCTTCGCGGCCAGGGCGTCGGCGAGCAGACGGGTGCAGGCGGCGAGCGCCTGGCGGTCGTAGGGGATGCCGAGGCCGGGCACGGCGGCGTTCAGGTCGTCGGTGTGGACGACCAGTTCCACCGTACGGGTGACGAGGAGGTCGCCGAGGGTGATGGGTCCGGTGCGGAAGTCCAGGACGCGGCTGTCGGGGGTCCCGGCGAGGGTGCCGGCCAGGTCCTCGGCGACGACCGCCAGGGAGGCGTCCGCGTCCGCGGTGCGCCCGGCGATCCCGTAGGCCGCCTCGGACAGCGCGCCGGCGTTGGCCGCCGTGCCGAACGCCCAGTCCAGCACGGTGATCTCCGCTCGCGGCGGCTCCGGCCGGCCGACGAGCCGGGCCACGACGTCGACGCACATGCCGATGTGCGCGACCAGTTCGCGCACGGTCCACTCCCCGAGCCGCGTGGGCAGCGCGAACTGCTCGGGCGTGAGGGCGCGGACGCCCTCCCGGACGTGCCCGAACTGGGCCGTCACGGCGGCCCGGGTCTTCGCGGGGTCGTAGCTGCGGGCGCGCTTCCTGGCCGGGGGCATGGCGGCGAGCCTAACCGGCGCGGAAGGTCGAGGCAGCCGGATATCTGACGTCCGTGCAGCCCCGGCGGCGGGTGACGTCGTCGACGTAGGCGCGGAAGAGCCTCTGGTAGGCGGGCGTGGCGATCCGGTCGTAGCCGTAGGACAGGGTCAGGGTGTGGACCTGGGGCTTTCCGCCGCAGACGGAGGAGGCCCACCAGATCGGGTTGTCGGTGCTGCGGCCCGCCCGGCCCGGCTCGGCGTCGACCGGGGAGTCGCCGCCCAGGCTGGGCAGCTCGACGTTCTTCGCGTCCTCGCCGGAGTAGGTGTGGAAGCTCGCGAAGTACTCGCCGGGGCGGTCGGGGCTGCCGGCGCCGTGCGTCTCGGCGGCGTGGGCGTGGTACAGGCCGGCCGCGCGGCCCTTGCTGAGGACCAGGGCGCAGCGCTCGTCCCAGACCCTGGCGTCCGTACGGCTCTCCAGGACCTGGTCGGCGTAGAGCGAGCTCCTGGCGAGCCCCGTCCTGCGGTACCAGGCACAGGTGCCCTCGGCGGCCGGGACCGGGGTCGGGCCCTCGGTCAGGGCGGGTATGTGCTCGGGGGCGTCCGGCAGGCGCTCGGTGCAGCCGAGGCGGGCGGCGAGGTTGTTGGCGGTCTGCACGGCCGTGTCGGCGAGGATGCCGCGGTCGTGCGCGGTGAGCTGGCCGTGGTCGCTGAAGGGCGTCTCGGCCTCGGTGAACGTGGCCTTCGCCCACAGCGCCCCGACCGGTCGGCCGTCGGACTCGCCCTTGGCGCAGGGGAGTTCGACGGTGACGCCGGTGTCCGTGACGATGCCCGCGATGCCGCCGCCGAGGGGCTGGGGGGCGTAGGTGTGGTCGCCGTACGGGCCGTTCGGATCGAGGAGGTCGTCGAACGGGTCCTCCGGGTGCAGTGCCTCGCCCTGTCCCACGGCGCCGACCGCGCCGGTGAAGAACCAGCGCTCGCCGCTGCGCGAACCGGACTTCTCGCCCGCCTCGGTGCTGAATATCTCGCAGTCCTGCGGCAGCCCGGCGGCGAGTTCGATGGTGCCCTCGTCGGCCAGCCGGTGCGAGATGGTGCCGCCCGCCGGGGAGAGCGCGAGGACCCGGCCGGGCGGGACGAGCCCCGCGCAGGCCTGGTCGATCTCGTACCGCCCGCGCAGGACCTGCCAGATCTCCCTGCCGCTCCAGACGCTGCCCGCCACCGCGACCAGGCACAGCAGCACGTTCACCGACTTCCGCAGCCGCTCCGGTACGCGCACCCTTCCGTCCCCCGTGTTCTGATGCGGTGCGGCACTGATGACGCTGGCCGCGCTCATGGCCCTGCGGCTGCCCAGGTCCGCGTCGCCGTCCCTCGCCGCGGGACGGGTCGAGCAACCCGTCGCGGCGTGCCGAAGGCCCCGCCCGTACCGCACGGGCGGGGCCTTCGGCGTCGTACGACCGCCTACTTGAGCAGCGCCGGGATCGTTCCCTCGTGCGCCTCGCGCAGCTCCGCGAGGGACAGCTCGAACTCGCCCTGGAGCTCGACGGTGTCCCCGTCGACGACACCGATGCGGGTCACGGGCAGACCTCGCGCACCGCACATGTCGTTGAAGCGGACCTCCTCGGAGCGCGGCACGGCGACGACCGCGCGGCCCGCCGACTCGGAGAAGCAGAACGTGAAGGCGTCCAGCCCGTCCGGTACGACCAGCCGCGCGCCCTTGCCGCCCAGCAGCGCCGACTCCACGACCGCCTGGATCAGACCGCCGTCGGACAGGTCGTGCGCGGAGTCGATCATGCCGTCGCGGCTGGCGGCGATCAGGATCTCGCCGAGCAGGCGCTCGCGCTCCAGGTCGACCTTCGGGGGCAGTCCGCCGAGGTGGTCGTGGACGACCTGCGACCAGGCCGAACCGCCGAACTCCTCACGCGTGTCGCCGAGGAGGTACAGCAGCTGGCCCTCCTCCTGGAAGGCGACCGGGGTGCGCCGGGCCACGTCGTCGATGACGCCGAGGACGGCCACGACCGGGGTCGGGTGGATGGCGGCCTCGCCCGTCTGGTTGTAGAGCGAGACGTTGCCGCCGGTCACCGGGGTGCCGAGCTGCAGGCAGCCGTCCGCGAGACCTCGGATGGCCTCGGCGAACTGCCACATGACGGCCGGGTCCTCGGGCGAGCCGAAGTTCAGGCAGTCGGAGACGGCGAGCGGCCTGGCGCCGGTGGTGGCGACGTTGCGGTACGCCTCCGCGAGCGCCAGCTGCGCGCCGGTGTACGGGTCGAGCTTGGCGTACCGGCCGTTGCCGTCCGTCGCGATGGCGACGCCGAGGCCGCTCTCCTCGTCGATGCGGATCATGCCGGAGTCCTCCGGCTGGGCCAGCACCGTGTTGCCCTGCACGAAGTGGTCGTACTGCGAGGTGATCCACTTCTTGGACGCCTGGTTGGGCGAGGCCACCAGCTTCAGGACCTGGTCCTTCAGCTCCTCGCTCGTCTGCGGGCGCGGCAGCTTGTTCGCGTCGTCCGCCTGGAGCTCGTCCTGCCAGGACGGGCGGGCGTACGGGCGCTCGTAGACCGGGCCGTCGTGGGCGACGGTGCGCGGGTCGACGTCGACGATCTTGCCGCCGTGCCAGTAGATCTCCAGGCGGTCGCCGTCGGTCACCTCACCGATGACGGTGGCGATGACGTCCCACTTGTCGCAGATCTCCAGGAACCGCTCGACCTTCTCCGGCTCCACCACCGCGCACATGCGCTCCTGCGACTCGCTCATGAGGATCTCCTCGGGCGAGAGCGTGGAGTCGCGCAGGGGTACGTCGTCCAGGGTGACGCGCATGCCGCCGGAGCCGTTGGAGGCGAGCTCGGAGGTGGCGCAGGACAGACCGGCCGCGCCCAGGTCCTGGATGCCGACGACCAGCTTCTCCTTGAACGCCTCCAGGGTGCACTCGATGAGGAGCTTCTCCTGGAAGGGGTCGCCGACCTGCACGGCCGGGCGCTTCGACGGCTTGGCGTCGTCGAAGGTCTCGGAGGCGAGGATCGAGGCGCCGCCGATGCCGTCGCCGCCGGTCCGGGCGCCGTAGAGGATGACCTTGTTGCCCGCGCCGGACGCCTTCGCGAGGTGGATGTCCTCGTGCCGCATCACGCCGATGGCACCGGCGTTGACCAGCGGGTTGCCCTGGTAGCAGGCGTCGAAGACGACCTCGCCGCCGATGTTGGGCAGGCCCAGGCAGTTGCCGTAGCCGCCGATGCCGGCGACCACGCCCGGCAGGACGCGCTTGGTGTCGGGGTGGTCGGCCGCGCCGAACCGCAGCGGGTCGACCACGGCGACCGGGCGGGCGCCCATGGCGATGATGTCGCGGACGATGCCGCCGACACCGGTGGCCGCGCCCTGGTAGGGCTCGACGTACGACGGGTGGTTGTGCGACTCGACCTTGAAGGTGACCGCGTAGCCCTGGCCGACGTCGACGACGCCGGCGTTCTCGCCGATGCCGACGAGCAGCGCGTCGGACTGCGGGGCCTTCTCGCCGAACTGGCGCAGGTGCACCTTCGACGACTTGTACGAGCAGTGCTCGGACCACATGACGGAGTACATGGCGAGCTCGGCGCCGGTGGGTCGGCGGCCGAGGATCTCGACGATCCGCTCGTACTCGTCCTTCTTCAGGCCGAGTTCGGCCCAGGGCAGCTCGACGTCGGGGGTCGCGGCCGCGTGCTCGACCGTGTCCAGAGGCGTCCTGCTCATGCGTTGACCAGCTTCTTGAGGATCGAGGTGAAGAACGGCAGGCCGTCGGTGCGGCCCGTGCCGATCAGCGGCTCGGTGGCGTGCTCGGGGTGCGGCATGAGGCCCACGACGTTGCCGGCCTCGTTGGTGATGCCGGCGATGTCGTTGAGCGAGCCGTTCGGGTTGAAGTCCAGGTACCGGAAGGCGACGCGGCCCTCGGCCTCCAGCTTGTCCAGCGTGTACCGGTCGGCCACGTAGCGGCCGTCCATGTTCTTCAGCGGGATGTGGATCTCCTGGCCGGCCTCGTAGTCCACGGTCCAGGCCGTCTCCGCGTTCTCCACCCGCAGCTTCTGGTCGCGGCAGATGAAGTGCAGGTGGTCGTTGCCCAGCATGCCGCCCGGAAGGAGGTGGGCCTCGGTGAGGATCTGGAAGCCGTTGCAGATGCCGAGGACCGGGAGGCCGGCCTTCGCCTGCTCGATGACCGTCTCCATCACCGGCGAGAAGCGGGAGATGGCACCGGCCCGCAGATAGTCGCCGTAGGAGAAACCACCCGGGAGGACGACCGCGTCGACCTGGTGCAGGTCCTTGTCCTTGTGCCAGAGGGCGACCGGTTCGGCACCCGCGAGGCGGATCGCGCGCTGGGTGTCCCGGTCGTCGAGGCTGCCCGGGAAAGTGACGACGCCAATACGAGCGGTCACTTCGCGGCCTCCGCCACTTCGTCCACGCGAACGGTGAAGTCCTCGATCACGGTGTTCGCGAGGAAAGATTCCGCAAGATCGTGGATACGGGCGAGGGCGGCCTCGTCGACCGGCCCGTCAACTTCCAGTTCGAATCGCTTTCCCTGACGTACGTCCGAGATGCCGTCGAAACCCAGGCGCGGCAGCGCACGCTGGACCGCCTGGCCCTGGGGGTCGAGGATCTCCGGCTTGAGCATGACGTCGACTACGACGCGCGCCACTGGCACTCCTGGTGGTGTGGTGCTGAGCAGCTTCCCGCAGGGGGCTCTGCACTGTGGTTCTGCACTGTGGTTTCAGACTACCTGCCCCGAATTTCTACGCGGGTAGAGTTGTAGGAAGCTACGTGAGCGGGGTCACGATGTCCGTCCGGCAGGGGTCCTCCACGAAAAGTTACGGGAAAGATCCCCGTTCCGCCCACAACAGGTATTGCGCTCGGACACGCGGACAGATTTAGTCGGGCTTCACATTGCATTGCCGGGCACTGTACAAATGAATTGGCAATAGCCGATACTCGGCACGTCATCGCCGTTGAGCTGTATCGACGTGCCGTACGAAGGGACCGATATTCGTGGCGCAGAAAGTCGTGGTCACTCTCTTTGACGACATCGACGGCTCGGAAGCGGCGGAAACGATCGCCTTCGGACTCGACGGCAAGTCGTACGAGATCGACCTGAACCAAGCCAATGCCAGGAAACTGCGCAAGGCGCTCGCGCCCTACGTGGAGGCCGGCCGCAAGCGGTCCAGGTCCGGCAAGGCGTACCGGCAGACCGAGGTGGCCCCCGACCCGGCGGCCGTCCGGGCCTGGGCGCAGGCGAACAAGATGGACGTGCCCGCGCGCGGGCGGATCCCCAAGAAGGTCTACGAGGCCTTCAGCGCGGCGCAGTAGCCGCCGGCCGACGACCGGTCAGCCGCCCCTCGGCGAACCCGACTTGCGCTGCACCCCTCCGGGTCGGCTAGAGTCTGGAGCACGCCGAGGGGCCAGGCCGGAAGGCCAGCTCACGGAGTACATGCGGGTGTAGTTCAGTAGCAGAACATCCCCCTTCCAGGGGGAAGGCGCAGTGTGCAATTCCTGTCACCCGCTCTGCACCGCCGGTCCGGACCACTGCCGTGGATCGGGTAGGCTGGTGCTCGCACCGATCGGTGGGAGCCGGTCGGAGGCACTGCGGACGTAGCTCAGTTGGTAGAGCGCAACCTTGCCAAGGTTGAGGTCGCGAGTTCGAACCTCGTCGTCCGCTCATCGCATCGAAGGCCCTGGTCATCACGACCGGGGCCTTCGTCGTGTTGTGACCGTCACGCGCGCGGGCGTCCGGAGCGCCGCGCCGGGTGGGATATAGTTGCTTCCGCGCCACGGCGCACTGCGGACGTAGCTCAGTTGGTAGAGCGCAACCTTGCCAAGGTTGAGGTCGCGAGTTCGAGCCTCGTCGTCCGCTCCGTGAAGAAGCCCCCCGGCTGGTGCCGGGGGGCTTCGTTCTTGTCTGCCTACGACCAGGCCGTGCCCGTCAGCCGCTCGTACGCCTCCACGTACTTCGCCCGGGTCGCGTCCACGACCTCCTGCGGCAGCGCGGGCGGCGGCTGCTCGCTCCTGCGGTCCCAGCCGGACTCCGGCGAGGTCAGCCAGTCGCGCACGAACTGCTTGTCGTACGACGGCTGCGCGTGCCCCGGCTGCCAGCGGTCGGCCGGCCAGAAGCGGGAGGAGTCCGGGGTGAGCACCTCGTCGGCGATGACCAGCCGCTCGCCCTCGAAGCCGAACTCGAACTTGGTGTCCGCGAGGATGATCCCGCGGTCCCGGGCGACGTCCCGGCCGCGCGAGTACACCGCGAGGGTCGCCTGGCGCAGCCGGGCGGCGACATCGGCGCCGACCTGGCGGGCGACCTCCTCGTAGGAGACGTTCTCGTCGTGCTCGCCGACCGCGGCCTTGGTCGCCGGGGTGAAGATCGGGGCGGGCAGCTCGCTGCCGTCGACCAGGCCCTCGGGGAGGGCGAGGCCGCAGACCGTGCGGGAGTCGTTGTACTCGGCGAGGCCCGAGCCGGTGAGGTAGCCGCGGGCCACGCACTCCACCGGCACCATCTGGAGCGACTTGCAGACCATGACGCGGCCCGCCCAGTCGGCGGGGGCGCCCGCGGGCACGTCGGTGCTCAGCACGTGGCTGGGGATCAGGTCGGCGATCTGATCGAACCACCACAGGGACAGCTGGGTGAGGACGCGGCCCTTGTCGGGGATCTCGGTCGGCAGCACCCAGTCGAAAGCGGAGATGCGGTCGCTGGCGACCATCACGAGGTCGCCCGCCTCGTTCTGGTACAGCTCACGCACCTTGCCGGTGTGGAGGTGCACCAAGCCCGGGACCTGGATCGGCTCGGGCTTTTCTACGAATCCGGACACGGTTCCTCCCCGTGGTCGAAGCAGAAGGGGCGCCCGAAGGGCCCGAAGAGGGTGGTGGTGGGCGACGGGCGGGCCCAAGTGGCTCAATTCTCCCGTATGCCGGGAGTCGCCCTCGGGGCGGGGTCGCTGCGAAAGATGCGGTGACGTGGGCTTACGTGAGTTCAGTCACGTTTGCAGATGCGGTCCAGGAGATTGGCGGTGGCGCGCTGGATACGCGGGTCGACGTGGCCCGGGCGGTCCAGGGCCGGTGACCAGGCGAAGGTCCCGGACGCGAAGACCAGGGCGCCGGACGGGGCCCGGTACAGGGACGTCTCCTGGTGGCGCAGGACGCCGTCACAGTCGGTGTACGGGGAGTGCGCGAGCAGGATGCGGTCCTCGTGCTCGGGCAGCGGGGTACGCGGGAAGTAGCGGTCGGCCTCGCCGGCGACCAGGCCCTCGATGCCGTCGCCCTCCCGCGCGCCGGTCGCCTCCCACAGCCAGTGGTCGGCGTTGCGGACGATCAGGGGGTGCGGCTCGGGCACCCGGCCCGCGTACTGGATGCCGACCACCTCCTGCTCGGGGCGGTCTATCTCGCGCCACAGCACCGGTTTGCCGGGGCCCTTGCGCTTGCGGCAGGTCAGCAGGCGGTCGGGGACGCCGGATGGGGAAGGGCCCAACTCCACCTGCCAGTACATGGTGTTGGCGGACAGGAAGACGAGGGACGTGCCGTGTCCGCGGGCGAGCTCCACGACGCGGCGCATGCCGGCCGACCAGTACTCGTCGTGGCCGGGGAAGACCAGACCGCGGTAGCGGGTGGGGTCGACGCGTCCGGCGTGCAGGTCGCGGGCGTCGGCGTAGGCGAGGTCGTAGCCGTAGCGCTCGGCCCAGCGGATGAAGTCGTAGGCGTGGCCGACGTGGAGAGGGAGGCCGGAACCGGCGTACGGGCGGTCGAAGGAGACGGTGGTCGCCGCGTCGGCCTCGCCGAGGAGACGGCCCTGCTCGTCCCAGGCGTGGTAGAGGCTGGCGCCCGTGCGGCCGTCCTCCGGGTAGAGGTTGTACGCCTGCCAGGTCACGTCGGGCAGGAGCAGCAGCAGGTCCGCCGGGTGGTTGTCGCGGACCGTGAAGGGGATGTGGGAGCGGTAGCCGTCGGCGGTGGTCAGGACGGCCACGTACGCGCCGATGCTCCAGTAGCTGGGGATCTGCAGCCGCCAGGACAGCCACCAGTGGTGGCAGGAGACCGTGCGGTCGGCGGTGAGGGGCGGGGGCTGGACGATGCCGGAGAGGCGGGGACTGGTGGTGATCTTGGCGGCGCCGTCGCCGCCGTAGTGGCCGATGCGGTAGATGTCGACGCCGAACTCCTGGGGCGGGTCGACCGTGATGTGGAAGTCGAGGGCCTCGCCGGGGGCGACCGCGCCGGTGGAGACGAAGCCCTTGATCTGCCGGTGGACGTCGTCGGCCGAGCGGGGGCCTCCGGCGGCGGAGCGGGCGCGGGGGGCCGGGATGTGGGGGGCGTCCACGTACCAGGGGACGATCTGGCCGGTGTCGTCGAAGTACGTCTCGCTGCCGCGCAGCCAGGGCAGGGGGCCCTGTCCGAAGGGGTCGGTGACGGCGTGTGCCAGCGCTCCGGACTCCCAGCGGCGGATGTGCTCCGAGCCCATGGTCGCTCCCCTCCCTCGTGCCCCCGTTGACCACTGTCGTATGTCGCAAGCCCTTGCCATGTGCGCGTTCGGTCCCAGCACATCACATTGCGCATGCATGCTGTCACTATTCGTTGCGAATTGGCCGAAAGTGGAATGGCAGGTTCCGAGGCGGTGGGGCGATGCGGAGTGGGGGCGAGGTGAGGTGGGGCGGGGCGGGCGCCGGCTCAGACGAGGCGGACCGGTTTCTCGGGGCGTATGCCGGATTCCAGGAGCCAGTCGCGGAGGGGGGTCGGGTCGCCGTCTTCCACGAGGCTCAGGACACGGGGGGTCAGGTCCGCGGCGCGTTCGCCGTTGACGAGGAGGGAAGGGCCGTCGAGCCAGTCGAGACCGGGCGCGGCGCCGGCCGTGTCCATGGCCGCGCAGCAGACCATCGCGGTGACGTGGTCCGCCAGCAACTCGCGCGCGGTGCGCGGGGGTTGGAGCGGGAAGAGCGGGAGGGTGCCTTCGTCCCAGAGGGGGGCTTCGGCGGTGGGTTGGGGAGCGGGGGCGAGGGCGGAGGACTGAGCCGGGGCGGCTGCCTCGCGGGCCGCCTCCTCGCGGGCGAGCTCGGCGGAGAGGAGGGCGGCTAGGGCGGCCGCTCGCTCGTTCTCGACTTCGGGGTCGGTTTCGAGATCGCTTTCGAGGTCGGTTTCGAGGTCGGTTTCGAGGTCCGCTTGGACGTCGGCCTGGGCGCCGGCTTCAGAGGCGGGGGCGGGGGCGGAGTCGGTTTCGCCCGCGGCAGCGGAGGCGGTTACGGCCTCGGGGTCGACGTCGGGGGCGGCGTGGGCGGCGGCTTGGCGGGACGCGGAGTCGCCGGGGGCCGGCTCACCGGGTGCGGCGTCGGCAGACACAGGGTCGGCGGACGCGGTGGCGGCGGATGCGGTGGCGGCGGATGCGGTGGCGGCGGATGCGGTGGCGGCGGATGCGGTGGCGGCGGATGCGGTGGTGGCGGGTGGCAGGGACAGGTGGTCCAGGATGCGGGCCAGGGTGGGGCCGTCGGGGTCCGAGGGGCGGTGGACGCCCAGGGTGTCCAGGACGCGGTGGAGGCGGGCCGCGTCGGTACGCCACTTGCGGTCCACGACCTCGTCCGGGTACTCGTCCCAGTCCACCGGAGACCAGTCCGCCCCCGACTCGGCGGGGCCGCCGTGGAAGAGGCGGGCGGCGAGCAGGGAGGCGGCCTCGTCGACCGCGCCGGGCTCTTCGAGCAGGTCACAGGCGGGGCGCTCGCCGAGGCGGGAGGCGAAACCCTCGGCCAGCCGGTCCCGGCGGGACAGCTCGGTCAGCGCGGCCACCACACCCGCGTCCAGCCGGGACGGCCAGCGGCCCATCCGCCAGGCCGGCAGCGCGACCCGGGTCAGCAGCCTGTCCCAGCCCGCGTACGCCAGGCCCACCTGCTCCTGGGCGACGATGCGCAGGCCGTAGTCCACAGCCTGTGCACGCTCGGCGGCGGCCGCCGCGACCCCGCGCTCCATCTGCGTCGCGTGCTCCCGGCAGCTGCGCAGCAGGAACCGGGCCACCCAGCCGAGGCCGGCGCAGACCGCTCGGGTCAGCGGGCAGCGGCCGGGCGTGGCGGAGACGGCCACCGCGGCGTCCAGACCCCGCACGAAACGGCGGGCCGCGGCTATGTCCGGGTGCGCCGAGGGTCCCGTACCGGCGACGACCGGGGCCAGGACGGCGCGCAGCTCGCCCACGCGCATCCACCACAGGAACGGGGAGCCGATGACCAGGACGGGAGCGGCCGGGGTACGGCGGTGCGGGCCGCGTACGCCTGCCATCTCGTCCCGGTCCGGGACGCCGTCCCGGTCGGTCCGCGGGACGAGGGCTGGCGGGCCGTGGGCCGGATGGGTGCGGTCCTCCAGCCAGCTGTCGCAGTCCGGGGTGAGGGCTATCGCGGACGGGGCGGGGACGTCGAGGCGGTCGGCCAGGTCGCGCACCATCCGGTACAGGTCCGGGGCGGAATCCTCCGGGATCGTGACCGTCGGGGTCACGGCCGGGCGGGCGCGGGCGACGACCAGCGCGATGCCGCCGGCGGCCAGCAGCACGAGGACGGCGACCGGCGTCACCGCCCAGCGGGCGGCGTGCCAGAACGGGCCCACGAGGTGCCTGGTGGAGCCGCCCGCCAGCAGCACCACGGCGACGGCCGCGGGCAGCAGGGCCACGGCCAGCGCGCGGCTGCGGATGCGCAGCACGGCGAGGGCCCTGGCGCGCGCTGCCTGCGCGCCCGCCTCCGCACCCATACCGGTACCGGTCACGAGCCGACCCACCCCCTCCCTCGCTGTTCTGGCCGCCCGGCTGTCCTGGCGTTGCTCACTCCCCCACTGTGGCACCCACGACTGACATCGCAATGCCGGTGAGCCAAGTGCCGGAACGCTTGCGCCGCACCCTAGTTGGGGCCCAGGGGCCCGTCAGCCGGATGGGGCATCGGTCACTCGATGGAATGGCTTTGGTCAAAGGTGGATGACGGACAGCGAAGATCAGGCCCGGATTTTTGACCGGGATTCCAACGATCGGTGCGGGCGTCGGCGGCGGGACACGGCAGCGGGCCCCGGTTCCGAAGACGGATCCGGGGCCCGTGAGGTTCATCCGGCCGGAGGGCGGCCGGGGAGGGCGACGTGCGGCGGGCGGGGCCTGCTCAGGCGCCCGCGGTCTTCGCCGCCTTCGCCGCGATGTCGGTGCGGTGCTGGGAGCCGTCCAGGTGGATGCGGGACACGGCCTTGTAGGCGCGGTCGCGGGCCTCGGCGAGATCCTCGCCCGTCGCCGTGACGGACAGGACGCGGCCGCCGGCGCTGACGACCGTGTCGCCGTCGCGCTTCGTCCCGGCGTGCAGGACGTAGGCGTGCGGGGCATCCTGGGCGGCCACCTCGTCGAGTCCGGTGATCGGGTCGCCGGTGCGCGGGGTGCCGGGGTAGTTGTGCGAGGCGACGACCACCGTCACCGCGGCGTCGCCGCTCCAGCGCAGCGGCTCAAGGTCGGCGAGGGTGCCGTTGGCGGCGGCGAGCAGGACGCCGGCCAGCGGGGTCTTCAGGCGGGCGAGGACGACCTGGGTCTCCGGGTCGCCGAAACGGGCGTTGAACTCGATGACCCGTACGCCACGGGAGGTGATCGCCAGACCGGCGTACAGCAGACCGGAGAACGGGGTCCCCCGGTGGCGCATCTCGTCGACGGTGGGCTGGAGGACCGTCTGCAGGACCTCGTCCACCAGCTTGGGGTCGGCCCACGGCAGCGGGGAGTACGCGCCCATGCCGCCGGTGTTCGGGCCCTCGTCGCCGTCGAGGGCGCGCTTGAAGTCCTGGGCGGGCTGGAGCGGGACGACGGTGACGCCGTCGGTGATCGCGAAGAGGGAGACCTCGGGGCCGTCCAGGAACTCCTCGATGACCACGCGCTCACAGCCGGCGGCGTGCGCCTTGGCGGCGTCGAGGTCGCCGGTCACGACGACGCCCTTGCCGGCCGCGAGACCGTCGTCCTTGACGACGTAGGGGGCACCGAAGGCGTCGAGGGCCTCGGCGACCTCGGCGGCGTTGGTGCAAACATACGAACGTGCCGTCGGCACCCCGGCCGCCGCCATCACGTCCTTCGCGAAGGCCTTGGACCCCTCCAGCCGGGCCGCCTCCTTGGAGGGGCCGAAGACGGGGATGCCCGCCTCGCGCACGGCGTCGGCGACCCCGGCGACGAGCGGCGCCTCCGGGCCGACGACGACCAGTTCGGCGCCGACTTCCCTGGCCAGCGCGGATACGGCGGTGCCGTCCAGGGCGTCGACCTGGTGCAGCTCGGCGACCTCGGCGATGCCGGCGTTGCCGGGGGCGCAGTGCAGCGCGGTGACGTCGGGGTCGAGGGACAGAGAGCGGCACAGGGCGTGTTCGCGGGCGCCGCTGCCGATGACGAGGACCTTCACGGGGGTCAGCCTACGGGGTGCGGGGGTTGTGCGATCCTCCAAGGGGCGCCGATGCTGCTGCACGCCTCCGCCACTCGCACCTGTTCGCTCGTTACCCGTCCCTCGTCCCTCGTTCCTCGTCACTCGTTCGAGAACTCCTCCACCACCGTCGCCCCCAGCTCACGGACGATGAGTTCGTGGCCGGAGAGGGCCGACTCGTTGAGGTCGGGGTCGTCGTCCTCGGGGATGTCGTCCTCGATGGAGACCGGGGGCGACTGCTCCGGGGCGGACGGGGACTGCGGTGTCGGCGACGGAGCCGGCGTGGAGGGTGCCGGGGCCGCAGAAGGAGGTGGCGTGGGTGCGGCGGCCGGTGGGGTCGCCGGACGCGGGGCCGACGTACCGCCTCCGTACCCGCCGTTTCCTCCGTACCCGCCGCTTCCGCCGTACCCCCCGTTGCCTCCGTTCCCGCCGTTGAAGCCGGACGGGCCGCCAGGGGCCGGTGGGGCGGAGCCGCCGCCGGACGGGTCGACGATCGCCTCGATCTTCCACTGCACGTTGAACTGCTCGGCCAGCGCCTGACGCAGCACGTCCTCGCTGCCGCTGCTCGCGAAGTTGTCGCGGGCGCCGGCGTTGACGAAGCCGAGTTGCAGGGTCGTGCCGTCGAAGCCGGCCACCTGGGCGTTCTGGCTGAGCAGGATCCAGGTGAAGCGGCGGCGGTTCTTGACCGCCTCCAGGATGTTCGGCCAGAGCATGCGGGGGTCGAGGCCACCGGCCGGAGGGGCGTAGGCGGCCGCGGCGGGGGCGGACGCGGGCGCGGGTGCCGGAGTGGGCTGCGACGAGGTGGGCGCCGAGGGTGCCGGCGGTGTGCCGGGGGCGGTGGGGGGATGCCCGGCACCGGCCGGGGTCGCCGTGGGCCAGCCGCCGGGTCGCCGACCGGTGCCGACGGGGGCCGCGGTGGGCCAGGCGCCGGGGCCGGAGGGCTGGGTGGGCGCGGGAGGGGGCGGGGACTGGGGCGCCTGCTCGACGGGCGGGGCGGCCATGGGCGGGGCGACGTCGGGCGCCGGGGGCGTGGCCGGGCCGGCGGGCGGGGCCGGGGGTGCCGTATGCCCGTTCCCACCGGGCGCACCTGTGCCCGCACCCGGGCCTACACCTGTGCCCGCTCCCGCACCCGGGCCTACACCTGTGCCCGCTCCCGCTGCGCCCGCTCCCGCCCCGGCAGCCGGGCCGGCACCCTGCCCGGTCCCCGAGGCGCGCACTGCCGCCCGGGCCGCGGCGGGCCCACCACCGGGGGGCACCGGAGCACCACCCGCCGGCATCGGAGCACCACCGGGCGGCACCGGAGCACCACCGTGCATGCCGCCAGCCGTCACGGCGCCACCCGCATGCGCCTCCGGCCCCGGGACGTACCCCATGGCCGGCATGGTGCCGCCGCCGGAGAAGTTGACACCGCGCTCGATGCGATCGAGGCGGGCCATCACGGAGCGTTCGTCGCCGTAGGCGGCCGGGAGGAGGACGCGCGCGCAGATCAGTTCCAGCTGGAGGCGGGGTGAGGTGGCGCCCCGCATCTCGGTGAGGCCCTCGTTGACGAGGTCGGCGGCACGGCTGAGCTCGGCGGCGCCGAAGGTGCCGGCCTGGGCCTGCATGCGTTCGACGACGTCGGCGGGGGCGTCGATGAGCTGCTTCTCCACGGCGTCCGGGACGGCCGCGAGGATCACCAGGTCGCGCAGCCGCTCCAGCAGGTCGGCGACGAAGCGGCGGGGGTCGTTGCCGCCCTCGATGACACGGTCGACGACCTCGAAGGCGGCGGCGCCGTCGCCGGTGGCGAAGGCCTCGACTACGGAGTCGAGGAGGGAGCCGTCCGTGTAGCCGAGGAGGGAGGTGGCCATGGCATACGTCACACCCTCCTCGCGCGCGCCGGCGAGCAGCTGGTCCATGACGGACATGGAGTCACGCACGGATCCGGCGCCGGCGCGCACGACGAGGGGCAGGACGCTGTCCTCGACCGGGATGTTCTCCTTCTGGCACACCTCGGCGAGGTAGTCCCGCAGGGTGCCCGGCGGCACGAGCCGGAAGGGGTAATGGTGGGTCCGCGACCGGATCGTCCCGATGACCTTCTCGGGCTCGGTGGTGGCGAAGATGAACTTGAGGTGCTCCGGGGGCTCCTCGACGACCTTCAGCAGCGCGTTGAAACCGGCCGACGTGACCATGTGGGCCTCGTCGATGATGTAGATCTTGTAACGGCTGCCGGCGGGCCCGAAGAAGGCCTTCTCGCGCAGCTCGCGGGCGTCGTCCACACCACCGTGGGAGGCGGCGTCGATCTCGATGACGTCGATGGAGCCGGGGCCGTTGCGCGCGAGGTCCCGGCAGGACTGGCACTCGCCACAGGGGGTCGGTGTGGGGCCCTGCTCGCAGTTCAGGCAGCGGGCGAGGATACGGGCACTGGTCGTCTTGCCGCATCCGCGCGGGCCGCTGAACAGGTACGCGTGATTGACCCGGTTGTTCCGCAGCGCCTGCTGCAGCGGGTCGGTGACATGCTCCTGCCCGATGACCTCCGCGAAGGTCTCCGGGCGATAGCGGCGGTACAGCGCGAGAGACGACACGCATACGAGGTTATAGGCGCCCACTGACATCGGGCCCCGCGCACGAGCCGCACCGGCCCCACCCACGCAAGCGCCCCCCACGCACCCGCCAGAGCCAACCTACCCTTGCTGCCTTCCGGCCCTGGGGGAGTTCAGTCAGATAGCGCCGCGTGAGGGGCTGCGGCAAGAGTACCCGACGTCGGGGCAGGGAACGAGTTCGCGAGCACTCCTCTCGGTCATGTAATGTTTCCGGCGGAGGATTCGCCTAGAGGCCTAGGGCGCACGCTTGGAAAGCGTGTTGGGGGCAACCCCTCACGAGTTCGAATCTCGTATCCTCCGCCAGTGCCTCACCGGGCACGATGTCGAAGGGCCCCACCGTTCGCGGTGGGGCCCTTCGACGTTGTCCGTCTTCCACGGCAGGGTTCCGGTGCCGTGCATGCAGCGGGCACGCATGCGTGCCGCTCCCCCGGGCTCCCAGCCCATGGTCGCGGCGGTGTGGCGAGCGTCATGGAGACGGCCGTCTCGTACGCCTGCGTCCCGCAGCAGCCGCTTCCAGGTGTGGAAGTCGGTGTTCGGACTGAGAGGGCCGCCGGTCGGGGAGGCGAAGACGTATCCCTTGTCCTGCCAGTCGGTACCGGCGGCGATCCGGTCCCTCTCCTGCCCTCCCGGTGCTGACGAAGGAGCTTGATCAGCGGGTCGGGCAAGCCGATCGTGCGACGTCCGGCACGGGTCTTCGGCAGAGAGCGAACGCATGCGGGGAGACCTCACTCCGAGCCGTGTCAAGGAGCAGTGGACGAGCTGGCGGGGCCGCGCGATCGAACCCCTCGTCCGGGAATCCCTCGCCCGTCTCCTGCCGGACGGTCTCCTGCCCGCCGCTCCGGCGATCGGCGGCTACTGGACCCGCAGCAACGACGTCGAGATCGACTTGGTGGGCGCCGGCCGACAGCCGGTGGCCAAGCAGTTGCTGTTTCTCGGCTCGGTCAAGTGGCTGGAGAACTCCGCCTTCGACAGCCACGACCTGGCCGCGCTCCGGAAGCACCGGGCGGCGGTCACCGACGAGCCGGTGCCGAGCGTGGCGGTCTCCCGCAGCGGGGTCGGTTGTTGCGGCCTCCAGGCGGCCACGGCCCCGACGAACCGCTCACCGCCTGGCGCAAGGTGTGAGCAGGGCCGGGCTTCCGTGCCGGCAGCAGTCGAACCCTGGGACGAACATGTGGAAAGCACAGGGTGAGACTCGTCCGGGGCAGCCTCGGTCTCATGGGGCCGGGAGGTGGGCGGTTGCCGTCTTGTAGGTGGCCGCGCGGTCTGGAGGGAGGAGCCGGGAGACGCGGACGAGCACGGTGCCGTGGACGTAGTCGTATTCGGCGAGGGCCGGCTGGGATTCGGTGACGCCCGCGACGTAGGCGGCCCGCGCCTTCGCGTCCGAGGCGTTCGCGAACACCTCGATGGCACCGCCGCGCTCGACGTCGCCGGGCGCGGCTCCCGTGACCTCGTCGGCGGGGACGAAGCTGTCCGAGAAGGTGACCTTCGAGGTGTACTCGTCCGGTCGGCCGAGCAGGTGGTCCGGGTCGCTGCCGGCGGTGACCGTGCCGGTCAGGGTGGCCGTGGTCACGGTGCGGGACAGCTGCCGGAACGCTGTCTGCGCCGTCAGGGGTGCGGAGGGGGCGGCCGGGGCCCCCGCGTGGGGCGCGGTGGGGCCTGCCTGGCTGCCGCAGGCGCTCAGCGCGGCGAGCATGGCGGCGCCTGCGGCCGTGGTGCGGATTCTGTGCATGCGGCGATGGTGTCGGCCGGCGACGCCCCATACGGCTGTGTAGCCGACTCGTGACGCTGTGTTCTAAGGCTGGCGGTACGGACGGTGATTATCGGGCGGGTACGAAAGCGGCCTGTCGCGAAAGCGACCTACCCGAGCCGGATTCGTCCAGGCAAGGACAACCGCCGCACTGCCCGGCTCCCGGCTTTCACCATGTACTCCACTACAGGGGGACCTGGGGGGTGCCATGGCTGATGGCCTGGGCCGTGCCGACCATGCCGACGAGCGCCTGTCGTCGGGTGCCTCGCCCGGTTACGGGATCGACGTGCTCGGCACAGTCGACAGACCGGTACGGAACACGATCGTCCGGGTGTTGGTGGCGCCGCTGATCGTGGGGCTGTTGCTTGCCGTTCATCCGTGGACCTTCGCCTCGGGCACGGCCCAGGGGCCGGGAGCCGGCGACTCACAGACCTACCCGAAGAACGACGACTACGGCGTGAGCGAGCCGACGGACACCCCGGCGGACCAGGCCACACCTGACGACCTCACGCAGGCCACGAACCTGGACTCCCTCATCCAGCAGTCGGCGGCGGCCCGGGAGAGCGTGACCGAAGCCGTCGCCGACGCCGCCCAGTGCGGTACCGGGCCGGGTCTCGACAGCGACATCACCGCGTTCCAGGACGCGGCACAGACTCGATCGAGTCTCGCCCAGCAGGCCACCGCCCTCGACATGAGTGCCGTCGAGGGCGGCAGCGACGCCGCCTCCTTGCTGGCCACGGCGCTCACGGACTCCGCGACGGCGGATGACGACTTCGCCGACTGGGCCACGTCGCTTCGCGACGACGGGTGTGATCCGTCCACCGCGACCGGGCAGTCCGCCTACACGGACGCCGAGGCGCAGAGCGAGACCGTGACGAGTGAGAAGGAGTCGTTCCTCTCGGTCTGGAGCCCGCTCGCGTCGCAGTACGCGCTGACGGACTGGACTGCCGATCAGTTCTGACACCCCCCCCCAGGCGGCGCCCGTGTGGCGCCCGATCGCCGAGGACAGGACACGACGCAGATGAACGGAGTCTTCCCTCCCGAGCCCGTCGGACCGGACGACGGCCACGACGTCGCGCCAGGTGCCACGCATGCCGTTGCGGCGTCGCACGCCACCAGTGAGGTGACCCGGCTGCTCAGTGCCGGCGCGCACACCGACCCCCCGTTCGCCAAGGCCGTGGTGAGCGAACTGGTCGACAATCGGCAGCGTTTCGCCGCCCCGGCCTACGGCTATGACGCGGCGACGGTGCTCGGTCACGCCCTGGCCGCTCGGGAAAGGCGCCGCCGCAGGACCGTCGCCGTCGCCGTGTGCATCGCGCAGTGGCTGGCGTTCGGAGTGGTGGGCGGCGCCACGAGCCTCGGAGCCACGGCGTTCTGGATCACCTCGGTCATCGGGGTGTGGGGCGTGTGGGCGGCCTGTTTCGTCGAGCGTCTCGTCGTCCGCCAAGTGCTGCTCGTCCACCTCGGACGCCGTCGGCACCCCGGCGCCCCCGTCGGCTTCACCGGCGTCGCCCCCGTCGTCCAGCCCGGCGACGTGGAGACGTACCGGGAGATCCGCCGTGAGCAGGACGCCTCCGCCGGTGTCGTCTACTACAGCGGATACGCGCCGTTCGTCGGAGCGGGACGGCCGGTCAGGCGATGGTCGTTCGCCTGCCTGCTCGACGGCGTGGACGAGGACCCGTCGTCCCGGCTGCCGGGCTCGACCGTCACCCGTCCGCCGCGTCGGCCGGCCGGGGAGTTCACGGCGGAGGAACTCACCTCCCACCTCGAGCGGCGGCTGCGCAGCGACCTGTTGACGGAGGTCGTCGCGGAGGATCACCGGTTGCGCGGTCTGGAGGTGAGCAGGCGTTTCTACGCCAAGGCCATCTCCCGCCAACCGCCCGACCCCGCCCAGCGCATCGACGAGTTCACGCGCGCACGGTCGGTCTCGGACGACCATTACGCCGCCGGCCGCGAGTACCTGATGGTGCGCGTCGGCTCGTGGGCGCAGGAGCTCGGCACCTCGGTCTTCCTGAACGTCGACCTCAAAGGCCGCATGCTCTACACGCAGTTCCACGCCTACCGGCTGCTGCCGATCAAGGCCGGGTTCCATCACGTGGACGCGTTGCCCGACCGGATCACGTCCGCCACGGTGTGGGGGCTGGCCGGGAAGGCCGTGGGCGACACCCTGGGCGGGATCGTGGACGGCCTCGGCTGGACGGTCGGACTGCCGCTGAAGCTCTACCACGCCCTGCGCGACACCGACCGGTCACCGAAGGCCGCTCAGGCCGACCACGTCGACGAGGCGTCCGGACTGGTCGACTGGGGCGCCCGGGTCAGCGTGCGCGAACTCGGTGCGGCGGATGGCTTCCGGCACTTCTTCCAGGAGATGGACGACGAGAAGTTCGTCAAGATCATCGAGCGGCGCACGCTGGAGGTCATCCTCGAGTTCCTCGAGAAGCACGGCGTCGACACCACGGAGTACCGCGCCTTTCAGTCCCAGGCGCTCAACGTCGGAATCCTGCAGACCGGCGGCGGAACGATCGTGAGCAACGGCGTGACGTCGGTCGGAACCGCGTCCCAGGCGACGGGAGACGGCCACACCGACCGGCGGAAGCCCCCGGCGTGAGCCCGTGAGCGGAAGTCACGAACAGACGTCGGAAAAAGGGGAGTCGGGAACAAGGAGGCGCATGGTCATGGGCGGCGACTACAACATCGGCATCTTCCAGAGCGGCACCGGACAGATCCACAGCTCCGGGCCCATCGCGGTCGGCAAGGGCGCGTCGGCGACCGGTCACCAGGGCGACGCGGCGCGGGAGGTCACGCCGGAGGAGGCGCTACGGCTCCTGCGGCAGCTGCTCGCCGAGCACGCGGCGAGCCTTCCGGACGCCGAGCGCGCCCAGGCACGCGGCGAACTCGCCGAGCTGAGCGACCAGCTCGCCGCCGGCGAACCGGATCCCGGACGGCTGGCCGGCGCGCTGCACCGGCTGGCCGCGGCCGTGGGCTCCGTGACGGTGCTGGCGACGGCCGCGGAGAAGCTGAGGGAGGCCGTGGGTCACTTGCTGGGGTGACCCCGCCGTCCCGCCAGCGCCGCCACCCCTCCCACCCCCACGACGACGGCGAGGGTTCCGAAGCCGTAGGTGAGGGTGGTGAGGGAGGCGACCGCGGCGATCAGGAGGGGGCCGCCCGCGTCGCCGAGTTCGCGGCCCAGTTCCGCGCTGCCCATGGTCTGGCCGAGGCGTTCCGTGGGGGTGCTCGCGGCGAGGGCGGCGAAGCCGAGGGGGGTGATCAGGCCCGTGCCGGCGCCCGTCAGGGCCGCGCCGAGGAGGATGCCGGTCAGGCCCGGCAGCATCGCGCAGGCCAGGCCCGCGGCGGTGATCAGCAGGCCGGTCGCCAGACCGGTACGGGTCGTCAGGCGGCCCTCGTCCCGTGCCCGGCCCGTCCGGGGCTGGACCACGGCCGCGCAGGCCGCCAGGACCGAGACCGCGGCGCCCGTGGCCACCGTGCCGAGGCCGGCCGCGCGGCCCGAGACCGGCAGGAAGCCCACCCCGGCCGACAGGGCCGCCGTCGCCGCGGCCAGGGCGGCGGTGGGGCCGAGGAACACCGGGTCGGCCAGGCGGCGGGCCAGGTCCAGCACCGTCTGCCGGGTCTTGGGCAGGGGCGCTACGACGGGTACGGCGAGCGCGGCCCACACGGCGACCGACGCGCCCAGCGCGGCGAGCACCGCGAACAGCAGCCGCAGGCCGCCGGCCCACACCAGGAGGCCGCCGAGGAGCGGGCCGAGCGTGTAGCCGACCGACTTGTGGAAGCCGTAACTGCCGAAGGCGCGGCCGTGTCGGGCCGCCGGGTTGAGGCGGGCGACCAGTGCGGAGGCCGACGGCGAGAAGGCGGAGGCCGCGGCGCCCTGGCCGAGGCGGGCGGCCCAGAGCCAGCCGGGGCTGTCGGCGACGACGTAGAGCGCGGAGGCGGCGGCGAAGGCCACGAGGCCGCCGAGCAGGACGGGGCGGGGGCCGACGCGGTCGGCGAGGGTGCCGAAGAGGGGCTTGAGCAGGACCTCGGCGCCGTCGTAGAGCGCGAGCAGTCCGCCCAGGACGAGGAGCGACGTGACCGCGTCGTCGGCGTGCGCGCCGAGGTTCGCCGCGATGCCGTGCGCCCCGAAGGCGGTCGTGAACCCGGCGGCGTACAGCGGCCACATCGCCCGTCGCGACGCCGGCCGCCCTTCGACGGCCCGGTTCATCGTCGACGGTCCGGGGCCGGGGCCGGGGCTTCCACCAGACCTTCCACCAGGCCCCTCATCGACACGGACGAAACAGACGGCACACGGGTGAATGTAGCGCGCGCCCCCGCGCCGAGCCGTCTCGCCGGTACCTCAGTTCCTCGTGAACGTGAACGTGATGCCCGCCTGGCCCGCCAGTTCCCCGCCCGAGCCGAGCAGCGACACCGTTGCCTGGGCGCCGCCCGCCCGGACCGCGACCACGGCGGTGGCCCCCAGGAAGCCACCGCCCCGCGTCGTCCCGTCGGCCGTGTCGTGTGCCGCAACACACCGACCAGCAGGGCTGGTTCGCTGGCCACCTACCGAGGTTCCCGCACAACCCCCACATCCCCGGCCGGCACCGTCACCGTCGTGCCGAGTGGTTTGCCGGAGAGCAGTTCCACGGACTCCGGGGCCACCGGGATCTCCGCGGGGCGGTCGGTGTGGTTGACGACGAAGAGGTAGTCGGCGTCGGGGCCGCGGCGCAGGGCCGTCTCCACGCCCTCCGGGGTGTCGCGGACCGGGGTCACGCCGGCCTCCTCGCGGATGCGGTGCAGGAGGCCGGCGAGGGTGGCGGGGTCGGGGTGGGTCGCGACGTACCACGTGGTGCCCTGGCCGTGGGAGTGGCGGGTCACGGCGGGGACGCCGGTCAGCGGGCCGTCCGCGTAGGACGTCACCGCCTCGGCGCCCTCCAGCCGTACCCGCTCCGACCACAGGGTCGCCGTGCCGCCCTCGGTCAGGCCGAGGGACTGGCCCGGCAGCAGCGGGAACAGCTCGTCCGTGCGCACGCCGAGTGCCTCGCGGAAGGCGCCCGGGTAACCGCCGAGCCGGACATGGCAGTTGGCGTCCACCATGCCGCTGTGGAAGCCGACGGCCAGGGTGCCGCCGCGCTCGGCGAAGGCCGTGAGGTTCGCCGCGCCCGCGTCGTCGACCAGGTAGAGGGACGGGGCCAGGACCAGGCGGTAGGCGGACAGGTCCGCGTCGGGGCGTACGAAGTCCACCGCCACGCCCGCCCGCCACAGGGGCTCGTACCAGGCGCGGACCAGGTCGTGGAAGCGCAGTTCGCCGCTCGGCTGGGAGGGCAGTTCCATCGCCCAGCGGGCGTTCCAGTCCCAGACGATCGCCACCTCGGCGACGCCGGTGCTGCCCCGGACCTCCGCCAACGCCCGCAGGTCCGCGCCCAGTCGGACGACGTCCCGCCAGATCTGGCTGTCCGTGCCGGCGTGCGGGAGCATCGCCGAGTGCCACTGCTCGGCGCCGGCCCTGGCCGCCCGCCACTGGAAGTAGGCGATGCCGTCGGCGCCGCGGGCCACGTGCGCGAGGGCGTTGCGGCGCAGCTCCCCCGCCGTCTTGGCCCGGTTGACCGGCTGCCAGTTCACCGCGCCGGTCGAGTGCTCCATCAGCAGCCAGGGGCCGCCGGCCAGGGAGCGGACCAGGTCGCCGCTGAACGCGATGTCGATCTGCGACTCGGGGTCGGCGGACTGGAGGTAGTGGTCGTTGGAGACGATGTCCAGCTGCGGGGCCCAGCGCCAGTAGTCCAGGGCGTCGAAGTTGAACATCACCATGAAGTTGGTGGTGGCGGGGATCGACGGGGCCGCCTCGCGCAGCACGTCGCGCTCCGCCTCGTACAGCGACAGCAGGGCGTCGCTGCAGAAGCGGCGCCAGTCCAGTTGGTGGGTGGGGTTGGGGACCGCGCCGGTCGCGCGCGGCGGCAGGATCTGGTCCCAGTCGTAGTACCACTGGCTCCAGAAGGTGGTGCCCCAGGCGTCGTTGAGCGCGGCGAGCGTCTCGTACTTCGCGCGCAGCCAGGCGCGGAACGCCTCGGCGCTGGTGTCGCAGTAGCACTCGGCGTTGTGGCAGCCGTACTCGTTGTGGACGTGCCACATGACGACGGCCGGGTGGTCGGCGTAGCGCCTGGCCAGCTCGCCCACGATCCGCAGGGCGGCCTCGCGGTAGGCGGGGCTGGACGGGCAGAACGTCTGGCGGCTGCCGTACGACAGCCTGCGGCCGTCCTTGTCGACGGGGAGCGCCTCGGGGTGGGCGGTGAAGAACCAGGCGGGGGGCGCCGCCGTGGGGGTGGCGAGGTCGGCGGCGATGCCGTGGGTGTGGAGCAGGTCGAGGACGCGGTCCAGGCGGGAGAAGTCGTACGTCCCCTCGGAGGGCTCCAGCAGCGCCCAGGAGAAGATGTTGACGCTGACCATGCCGACCCCGGCCTCGGCCATCAGGCGCATGTCCTCGGCCCAGACCTCCTCGGGCCACTGCTCGGGGTTGTAGTCGCCGCCGTAGGCGATGCCCGGCACCTTGAGGGCCTTGAGGGAACGGTTCATCGGGCGCCTCCCGAGAGCAGCCGGCGGGTGGTCTCCACGCCCCACCCGTCCAGGGAGAGCAGGCGGTCGCTGGAGGCCACGAGGCCGCCGGTCGCCGCCACGTGGGCCGCCCAGCGCTCGCGGGTCTCCACGGCGGGGCGGGCCATCAGGCAGTCGGGGTCGTTGATCCACAGGCGGCCGTGCTGCCACTGGCGTGCGGCGCCGGTGAACTCGGCCGGGTCCTGGCCGGGCTGGCTGTAGTCGCCGGCCTCGGGGCGGCGGTGCGGTGCCGTGTCGGGGCTGACCCGCATCGCGTCGAACAGGCCGATGGAGGGCAACAGGGGCGCGCCGCAGCCCAGCAGGTAGGCGTCCGGGCCGATGGCGGCGCGGATCAGCTCGATGCCCTGGCGGTAGGCGGTGAGCGCGTCGGTGTCGGCGTGGCGTACGCCGTCCAGGGCGCCCGCGTAGAGGAAGTCGACCTTGAAGTAGTCGTAGCCCTCGGCCCGCAGGGTGGTGAAGACGTGCGTCAGGTACGCGGCCGCCTCGGGGTGCGTGGTGTCCAGGACGCGCAGGTCGTGGCCCCAGTTGCGGCCGGCGTGGGTGAAGCCGCCGTCGGCGTCGCGCACCAGCCAGTCGGGGTGGCCGGTGGCCAGCTCGCTCGCCGGGTCGACCAGGAAGGGCGCCGTCCAGATGCCGGCCCGGCGGCCCCGCGCCCGGATCGCGTCCGCGATGCCCGCGCGGGAGCGGAAGCGGCCGGAGAGGGTGAGCCAGTCGCCGAGGGCGCTCTGGTAGCCGTCGTCGATCTGCACGACGTCGACGGGCAGGTCGAGGGTGTCCATCGCACGGAGGTTCTCGTGGATGTCGTCCTCGGTGACGTGCGTGAAGTACTCGTACCAGGAGCACCAGACGGTCGGCGCCGGGCGCGGCGGCGCCACGCCCAGGCCGGCGGCCCAACTGCCCAACGCCTCCTGGATGTCCGTGCCCCGCCACTCCTTCACCGGGCCGTCGGCGGCGACCTCCGCGAGACCGTCCGTCACCGTCAGGCGGATGGACGGGACCTCGCCGGTGGGGTTCACGGCCGCCCACAGGCGGGCCGGTGAGCCGTCGCCGGGGTCGAGCGCCAGCAGGCCCTCGCCCTGGAAGACGCCCTCGGGCACGGTGACCCCGGGGCGGTAGCACACCGTCGCCCAGTTGTCGTTGGTGGGGCGGTACGGCGTCGCGTCGAGGGCGTAGGCGCCGCTGGGGCTCCAGGACTGCCAGCCCTCCTCGTGGACCCGGGCGTTGACCGGGTCCACCGGGACGGAGGTGACGGGGGTGAAGGGGTGGTGCACGAGCGTCTCTTTCACGAGAACTGTCACGAGGAGGGCGTCAGCCCTTGTTGGCGCCGAGCGTCAGGCCGCTGACGAACTGCCGCTGCAGCACGAAGTACACGATCAGGGTCGGGATCGCGGTGAGCAGGGCGCCGGCGGCGACCAGGTTGGGGTCGGTGAAGTACTGGCCGGAGAGGTTGTTCAGCGCCGAGGTGATCGGCATGTTCTCGCCGGTGGAGATCAGCACGATGGCCCAGAAGAAGTCGTTGTAGATCCAGATGGACAGCAGCGTCGCCAGGGCGGCCATCGCCGGCTTGCACAGCGGCAGCACGATCTGCCAGTACATCCGCCACACCGAGGCGCCGTCGACCAGCGCCGCCTCGGTCAGCTCGTGCGGCAGCATCCGCATGTAGTTGCTGAGCACGAAGGCGCAGAAGCCGGACTGGAACGCCACGTGGATCAGGACGAGTCCGAGCGCGGAGTCGTACAGCTTGCCGCTGGCGGTGATGCCCGGCAGGTTGATCAGCAGGTACATCCGGTACAGCGGGGTGATGATGACCTGCTGCGGCAGCAGGTTGCCGGCGGTGAAGACCAGCAGCAGGAAGATGTTGAGCCGGAAGTCGAAGCGGCTGACGTAGAACGCGACCATCGACGAGAGCAGCAGCGTCAGCAGCACGGCCGGGACCGCGATGATCAGCGTGTTCCCGAAGTAGTGCATCATGTCCGACTGCTCGAACGCGTTCGTGAAGTTGTCGAAGCTCAGCTTGTCCGGCCAGGAGACGTACCCCTTGTTGCTGGTCTCCGAGTACGGGCGCAGGGCCGCGTAGATCGCCCACAGCAGCGGGGCGAGCCAGGCCAGCGAGGTGACGACGAGGAACGTGTGCAGCAGGATCCGGGCGGGGCGGACCGGAGTGCGCTTCTTCGCGATGACAGCCGTGCTCATGCGCGCCGCTCCTTCCGGAAGGTCGCGATCAGGTACGGGATGATGACCGCGAGGGAGATGACGAGCAGGACGACGGCGATCGCGGAGCCGTAACCGATGCGGCTGGACTCGCCGATGATGTTGTTGGTGATCAGGATCGACAGCAACTCGGTGCCCTGGGCGCCCTTGTTGAAGACGAACACGAGGTCGAAGGCGCGCAGCGCCTCGATGATGGTGACCACCAGGACGACCGTGTTGGTGGGCCGCAGGGTGGGGAAGATGACGTTCTTGAACGTCTGCCACTCGTTGGCGCCGTCCAGCGCGGAGGCTTCCCTCAGCGAGGGGTCGACGCCCTTGAGGCCGGCCAGGTAGAGGATCATCATGTAGCCGGTGTGCCGCCAGGAGGCGGCGACCAGGACGGCCCACAGGTTCAGGTGCGGGTCGCCGATCCAGTCGATGTAGTGGCCGGGCTTGTTGGCCCCGATGAGGCTGTTGATCAGGCCGGTGTCGGGGTTGTAGACGAGCTGCCAGACGAATCCGGTGACCGCGAGGGAGACCACGACCGGCAGGAAGAACGCGGTCTGGTAGATGCGCGTGAAGCGGATCTTCTTGTCCAGCTGCACGGCGAGGAACAGGCCCATCGGCGTCGGGACCAGGATGAGCACGACGAACCAGATGATGTTGTGCTCGACGGCGGGCCAGAACTGCGGGTTGTCGGTGAACAACTGTTTGAAGTTGTCCAGCCCCACCCACTTGATGGAGTCGAAGCCGATGCCGTCCCAGCTGGTGAAGGCCAGGGCTATGGAGGCGAGGGCGGTGACCCAGACGAGGGCCACGTGCAGGACCGTGGGCACGCCCGCCATGAAGGCGAGCGTGATGCGGTCACGGCGGGTCAGCAGGCGCTGGTGGCCCCGCCTGACCCGCTTCTCGGCAGGCGTGGGGCCCGGAGGCGGCACGGGGGCCGCCTCCGGGCTCTTCGGGGAGGTGTCGATGCTCATGAGGACGCGAAGATCGTCTTCTTCTGGCGCTCGATCGAGGACAGGATGCTGTCGACGCTCTTGGGGTTCTGCAGGAACTTCTGCAGCGACGGCTGCATCACCGTGGAGGTGAAGTCCGGCCGGGAGTCGCGGTCCATGAACTGGGTGAGGCTCTTGGCGTTGCCGATCATCTCGAACGCCTTCTTCTGCAGCGCCGAGTACGAGGACGTGGAGGCCTTGCTGGAGGCGGCCACCACGCTCGGGTCGCCCTTGAGGTAGAGCTCCTCGGCGGCCGGGGTGCCCAGGTACTCCAGGAGCTTGGTGACGCCCGCCTTGTTCTTCGGCGACTTGCTGACCATGAAGCCGTCGGTGGGCGCCTCGACGGTGTCCTGGCCGTAGGCGGAGTTGATCTCCGGGAAGGCGAAGAAGTCGAGGTCGTCGAGGTCGGCCTTGTTGGTGAACTGCTGGGCCACGAAGGTGCCCAGGAGGTACATGCCGGCCTTCTTCGACACCAGGGTCTGGGCGGCGTCCTGCCAGGTGCGGCCCATGAAGCCGTCCTGGTGGTAGGGCAGCAGCTCGGACCAGTGGTCGAAGACGGCCTTGACCTTGGCGTCGGTCCAGGCGGCCTTGCCCGCCATCAGCTCGACGTGGAAGTCGTAGCCGTTGAGGCGGAAGTTGATCTGGTCGAAGGTGCCCATGGCCGGCCAGGCGTCCTTGTCGCCGAAGGCGATCGGGACCAGGCCGTCCTTCTTCATCTGCTTGCACAGGGCGACCAACTCGTCCCAGGTGGTGGGGACTTCGTAGCCCTTCTGCTGGAAGACGCTCTTGCGGTAGAAGATCGCCCACGGGTACGTGGTCATCGGCACGAAGTAGTACTTGCCGTCCGCGCCCTTGCTGAGCTTCTTCATCGCGTCGGGGAAGTTGGCCCCGATCTTCTCCCACACGTCGTCGATCGGGGAGGCGAGGCCCTTGGCCGCGAAGAACTGCATGCGGTAGCCGGCGAACCACTTGAACACGTCGTCCGGAGTGCCCTGCAGATACGAGTTGATCTGCTCCTGGAAGGTGTTGTGGTCCTTGGTGTTCACCTTCACGGTGATGCCGGACTGCTTCTTGAAGGCGTCGTAGACGGCCGCGTACGCCTTCTTCGGCACGGCGTCCGAGTCGTTGGAGCCGACACTGACGGTCTTGGGGTCCGACGAACTGCCGCTGCTGCCGCAGGCGGACAGCAGCGGGATGCCGGCGCCGGCGAGAAGCGCGGCGCCGCCGACTCCGCGCAGCAGGCTGCGGCGGCTCGGAGAGGGGAGAGAAAGACCCGAGGGGGAGAGGTCCATGTACGGCTCCTGAAGGCAGGGTTCGGCCACCGGGTGAGGCTTGTCGAAACAAGTCGAAACCGACCAGAAATCAACTCGACCGAACATCGTGGCGGTAATAACAGCCCCATGTCCGGTCATGGGTCAAGAGGTCACCGGGACCTTTGTGGAAACGTAACCGACACACCCGGGCCCGGACGTTTGCGGACGATCCAGCAAACGCGGGTATCGGTGGAGGTCGGGGCGGGCGCGGGTCCTAGAGGATGCGGACCTTTTCGGTCACCGTCGTCTGGTCGAGCTCCGAGATCCTGACCGTCACCTTCATGGTCCAGGTGCCGGCGAGGGGGACGGTGAGGGAGCCGGTGCCCCAGTAGCCGCCCTGGTTGGTCAGCCTCGCGTCCAGCGGGCCGAGGCCGCGGGCCGGGAGGGTGAGGGAGAGGCGCAGCTCGGGGACGGTGGAGATGCCGCCGTCGGGACCGAAGACCACCGCCTGCACGGTGTTGTCGCCGACGCGGCCGGGGTCCAGGGTGATCTGCACCTTCCCGTGGCCGCCGGGGGTGCCGACGTCGAACGGGATCGTCGTCACCGACGCGGCCGGCAGCCCGCCCGTCGCGGCCGGCCGCGCGTCCGCCTCGGCCGCCGCGCGCCCCGGCAGCGTGCCGGTGAGCACGGTGGTGATCACCAGCACGAGCACACCCAGGGCGACCTCGGCGAGGACGGAGCGGCGGAGGCTGCGGCGGTCGGCGGCGGGGGCGGGGGCCGCCTCGCCGGGGAGCGCGGGCGCCGGCAGCGCGCGGGCGCCCACCGGCTCCGGCACCCGTACGGCGGCCTCGGGCACCGCCGTCGCCAGCCGGGCCGTCCAGCGCCGGGACAGCCCCGCCGCCGCCAGCAGCAGCACCACCGCGGCCAGCTTGACGGTCAGCAGGCGGCCGTACGTCGTCCCCGTGAGCGCGCTCCAGGAGCCGAGGCCGCGCCAGGACTGGTAGACGCCGGTGACCACCAGGACGGTCACGGAGGCGAAGGCGAGGCGGGAGAAGCGGGCCACGGCGGCCGGGGGGACCTCCGTGCGGTGCAGCAGGATCAGCAGCGCCGTGAGCCCGCCCAGCCACACCGCCATGGCCAGCAGATGCAGCACCGAGGACGCCATGGCGAGGGGCACCTGGATTCCGGCGGAGGCGTGCTCGGCGGCGGCCCAGGTGAGCGCGAGGGCGACGGCCAGGGCGCCGCCCGCGGCGAGCGGCAGGGGGCGGGCGGGCAGGGCGGGCCGGCCCGCTCGCCGTCCGCGCAGCGGTACGTACGCGACGGCCGCCCCCAGCAGCAGCGCGAGCCGGGCCAGCAGGGCCGATCCCGGGCGGCCGGCCAGGGTGCGGGTGAGGGCGTCGGCCGTGAAGGCGGTCCCGGGGGCCGTTCCGGTCTCGTAGGGGGCCCGCAGGACCAGGAGGGCCAGTGTGGCGCCCAGGAGGGTCCACCAGCCCGCCAGCAGGGGCCTGCGCAGCGGGGAGGCGTCCGGCGGGCCGCACAGGGCCGTGAACGCCGCCGTGCCGATGAGCAGGGCCGCCGCCAGGTACGCCAGGTAGCGGGCGATGTTGTAGAGGCTCGCGGTGGCCGGGTTCTCGGCCTGGTCGTCGGGCAGGGGCGCGGTCGCGGAGGGCTTGCCGACGGAGAAGGTGAAGGCGCCGGAGACCGGGTGGCTGTCGGCGGAGACGACCCGCCACGCCACCACGTACGTGCCCTGGGCGAGCCCCGACGGCAGCGTCACGCGGGCGGTGTCGGAGCCGGCCGGACCGTGCCCGGCCTCGCCTGTGCGCACCCGGCGGTTGTCGGGGTCCAGGACGCGGAAGGAGTCGTCGAGCAGGCCGACGGACTCGGTGAAGGTCAGGGTGATGTGACGGGGGGCCGACTTGAGGACGCTGCCGTCCTCGGGGTCGGTGCCCCGCAGGGCGGCGTGGGCGGACGCCGGCCCGGCACCCCCGAGAACGAGCAGGACCAGCACGGACCCCAGCAACACCAGCCCTTGAAGCCGACGACTGCGCGGAAACCCCCGGCGCCGACGGCGGGCCCCGCGGATCTCCTGGCCCCGGAGCTCGCGAAACTCACGGACTCCTCGGAGCCCTCGGGCACCCGAGATCCCTCGGCCGCGGAGCTCGCGGAACCCACGGACTCCTCGGAGACCTCGGGCCCTCCGCATCCCCCGGTCGCGACGCTCACCGAGATCACGGACTCCTCGGACTCCCCGGATCCCCCAGCCCCGCAGCTCGCGGAGCCCACGGACTCCTCGGAGACCTCGGGCCCTCCGCATCCCTCGGTCGCGGCGCTTACGGAGCTCACGGGCTCCTCGGGTCCCCCGGATCTCCCGGCCCCGGAGCTCGCGGGGCTCGCGGGCTTCTCGGGGATTCCGGGCACCCCGTATCCCTCGAACGCCGGAGCCCTCCTCGGTCCCTGCGCTCTCTCCGCTCCGCCCGTTCCCTGTGGCACCTCGTGCCCCGGGGACCTCGTGGCCTCCTCGACGTCCTCGTTCTGTGCTGCGTGTACGGTCACACCCCACGTCGCTTCTCCGTCTTGGGACCGGCCGGCTCTCCGACGGATACGTACGCGGCGCCCGCCGTGCTCACCACGTGGGCCGGGCCGACACCCCGCCGTCCACGACGAGGTCGTGACCGGTGACCCAGGACGCGAGCCGGGAGGCCAGGAACACGCAGGCGTCGCCCACGTCCTCCGGCCGCCCGAGCCGCCCCGCCGGCACCGCGTCCCGCCAGCGCCGTACGCCCTCGGGCCAGTCCTCCGCCAGCCCCTCCCGGTCGACGAGCCCGGGGGAGACGGTGTTGACGCGGATGCCGAAACGGCCGTACTCCAGCGCCGCGGCCCGCGCGTGCATCACCACCGCCGCCTTGGACGCGCTGTAGTGCGCGTGCAGCGGCGCGGGCTGCCGGCCCTCGATGGAGGCGATGTGGGTCACCGAACCGCCCCCGCCCCGCGCCCGCATGACCTCCGCCGCGGCCTGCGTACAGGCGAAGACGCTCGTCAGGTTGGCGTCCACGACCGCCCGCCACTCCGCCGCCGTCATCCCGGGCAGTTCCTGGACGGGCTGTACGCCCGCGTTGTTGACCAGCGCCGTCAGTCCGCCGCCCCACTCGTCGGCCTCCCGCACGATGCGCGCGCACGCCTCCTCGTCGGTCAGGTCGCCCTGGAGGACGACGGCCCGCCCGCCCGACTCCTCGATCCGCGCGGCCACCTCCCGCGCTCCGGCCGGCTGCGTGCGGCAGTGCACCGCCACCGCCGCGCCCTCCTCGGCGAACCGCAGCGCGATCCCCCGCCCGATACCGCCGCTCGCGCCCGTGACCAGGGCGACCTGTCCCGTCAGCAGAGTCATGGGCGGCACAGTCGCAGGATCCGCGCGGCCTCGCCCGGATACCGCGCCGTGAGCTCGGCCGCGTCCCCGTGTTCGTACCCCTCGAAGGTGAAACCGGGCGCCATCGTGCAGCCGAAGAACGTCCACGCCCCGCCCGCGACGACCCGCCCGCCCATCCAGGTCCCGGCGGGGACGGTCAGCTGGGGCCGCTGGCCGTGCGGGACGTCCGGTCCGAGCACCGCCGTCGAGGTGCTCCCGTCGGGTGCGAGCAGGAGCATCTCCAGCGGGTCGCCGGCGTAGAAGTGCCAGATCTCGTCGGTCGGCAGGCGGTGCAGGGCGGAGTGGTCGTCCGCCGTGAGCAGGGCGACGATCGCCGTGCCCTCGGGCCGTCCGTCCGCCCGCGCGGGCCCCGCCCAGGTCTGCCGGTACAGGCCGCCCTCGCGCGGGAGCGGTTCGAGTCCGTAGTGCGCGATGAGGTCGTCAGGAGTCACCCGGGGAAGGCTACCTCCCGTCGCAGGAAGGCGAGTTGGGCGTTCTTCTCGGGCAGGTGCACGTCCGGCAGGTCCACCTCGGGCAGCACGACCACCGGGCCGGCCTCGAAGCCCTGGCGCAGGAAACGGGCGATGGCCCGGTCGTTGCGCACGTCCGGATCGACCACGACCCGGCGCCGGTCCAGCCCCTTCAGGACGTACGCCGTGACGGCGGCGAACACCGCGGCCGACCAGCCGGGACGCGCGCCGTCCGGGCCCGCCGGCGCGAGCAGCAGGTGGATGCCGATGTCCCCGTCGGCCACCTCGTAGCACTCGCTCACCCGGTCGGCCGCCGGCTCGTAGGTCTGCAACAGGCCGACCGGTTCGCCGTCTTTGACGATGAGGAAGGCGTGGTGGGTGTCGAGGGTGTCCATGTGGGCGTAGATCTCGGCCACTTGGTCCCGGGTGAGGCCGTTCATGCCCCAGAAGGCGGCCCGGGGCCCGGCGGTCCAGCGGTGGACGACCTCGGCGTCGCCGTGCGGGTCCAGGGGCCGGATGCGGACGGTGCCGAAGCCGTCGACGGTCTGCTCGTGGACGTAGGGCGGGCGGGGGCGGTCAGTCATGGGTCTCTTTCTCCAGGCGGTCGAAGTCGGTGACGACCGGGACCAGATCTCCCTTGAGCCACAGGGGGAGTTGGTCGTGGTGGTGGGGTGAGCCGGGTCGGCCCGAGGCGCCGAAGGGGACCACCCACAGGCTGTCCTCCCGGCGCGCCAGGTCCCAGACGTAACGGGCGGCCGGACCGCGCGCGGCGAGGTCGGTGAGCCCGGGCACGGCGGAGGTGCACAGCACGCAGTCGTGGTCGCCGGACAGGCCCGGTCCCTCGTACGACGGGTCGGCAAGCGCCCGCCAGGGGGCGAGGCGGTGGGTGTCGCCCCAGCGGCCGGGCGGGTGCGCGGCCGTCTCCTCCAGGGCCGCCCGCGCGGTCGCGGGGCGGTCGATGCCGTACAACTCCTCGGCGCGCAGCAGGTGTTCGAGGGCGAAGCCGATGCGCGGCAGCAGCGCGAGCCAGGGCAGGAAGACCTCGGGGTAGGCGGGCGGCACGGCGAGCGCGGCGAACGCCGGGTGCGCGGCGAGCCGGCGGACGACCGCGCCGCGCACCGCCGCGTAGGCCGCCGCCTCGGTGCTGTCCGCGTCCATCCGGCGGTCCCAGCGCAGCAGCCGGTCGCGCAGGGCGGCGGCCTCGGGCGACAGGCCGTCCAGGGCGGCCAGGAGGTCCAGCAGGGGCGCGGCGGAGGCGAGGTGGGTGTCCATGTGCAGGGCCGGCATGTCGGCGGCCGACCAGCGGTCCTTCTCCGCCAGCAGGGCCCGGATGCGGTCGGCGCGGTGCGGCGGGGCGAACTCGACGCCGAGCGGGGCGGCCGGGCCGCGCTGGTTGGCCATCACCGCCAGGCCGTCGGTCAGGCCGGCGCGGGGCGTCTCGTGCCGGCCCCGCCACTCGTGCCCGGGTTCCCAGGCGGGCACCACCCGGGTCCGGTTCGCCGCCGAGCGCACGGGCACCCGCCCGGCGACCCGGTGCAGCACGCCCCCGGCGGTGTCGGCGGCCTGCACGACGTTCACGGGCTCGGCCCACCGCTCCACGGCCCGGTCGACGTCGGCGACGCTGCGGGCGCGCAGCAGGGGGAGCAGGGCGCCGAAGCCGAGGTCGGCGGTGACGCGGGGCGGGTAGCGCAGGCTGATCGCGAGCGGCTGGGCGTCGGGCACGCCGCCGTCGAGGCCCTCCGGTCCGCCGACGACCACGGGCCCGCGGAGCGTCTCGATCACCTCGACCTCGACCGGCTCCTCCCCCGCCACCCGTACCGTCTCCGTGTGCCGCGCGGCCCGCCGCCACACCCCGTCCGGGTCGAGCGCCTCCACGCCCGCGCCGGTGCGCCGCAGCCGCTCCCGGTACAGGTCCTGGTAGTCGGCCATGGCGTTGGTGATGGCCCAGGCGACCGGGCCGGCGTGGGCGAAGTGGGCGATGCCGGGAACGCCGGGGACGGCGAGGCCGACGACGTCGAACTCGGGGCAGGAGAGGTGGATCTGCTGGTAGACGCCGGGGTCCTCGATGAAGCGGTGCGGGTCGCCGGCGATGATCGCGTGCCCGGTGGTGGTCCGTTCGCCGCCGACCAGCCAGCCGTTGCTGCCGGAGGTGCCGGGCCCGTCCGTGGCGAACAGGCCGACCGCGTCCGCGCCCAGGTGCCGTACCGCCCGCTCCCGCCAGAGCTTGGCCGGGAAGCCCGCGAAGAGGATGTGCACGGCGAGCCAGACGCCGAGCGGCGTCCAGGGCTCCCAGCGGCCTTCCTGCCGTACCTCGGGAGCGGCCGTCAGGCCCTCGTTGACGCCGTCGGCGTAGGCCCGCACCCACGCGGCCGTCTCGGGGTCCCCCTCCTCCAGGGTCGTCCAGCAGCGGCGGGCGGTGTCGTCGAGGCGGGCGCGGCGGGCGAACAGGTCCCAGGGCAGGGCGTCGGCGCCGAGGAAGGAGGCGGAGGTGCCCTGCGCCCGGTGCCGCTCGACCTCCAGCTGCCAGGCCCGGTCGCGGGCGGTGACCAGGCCCTGGGCGCGGGCGAGTGCGCGGGCGTCGGCGGCGCGCAGATGGGGGATGCCCCAGGCGTCCCGGTGGATCTCGGTCGTCACGCTGCGACCCCCTACCCCTTTAGGTAAGCCTTGCCTTAGTAATTGGTGGTGGAATCGTACGCGAAGCGTGAAAGAGGGATGATCGGGGTCATGGACGTCACCCTGCACCTCGCTCAGGATGCCCAGGCCGACGAGCTCCTCGGCCGCTCCCCGCTCGCCGCGCTGGTCGGGATGCTGCTGGACCAGCAGGTCCCGATGGAGTGGGCGTTCAAGGGCCCCCGCACGATCGCGGACCGGCTCGGCGCCGACGACCTGGACGCGCACGAGATCGCCGCCCAGGACCCGGAGGCCTTCGCCGCGCTGCTGTCGGACAAACCGGCCGTGCACCGCTACCCCGGCTCCATGGCCAAGCGCATCCAGCAGCTGTGCCGGTACCTGGTCGAGCACTACGACGGCAACGCCGAACTGGTGTGGAAGGGCGTCGACGACGGACGCGAACTGCTGCGGCGCCTGGAGGAGCTGCCCGGGTTCGGCCGGCAGAAGGCGCAGATCTTCCTGGCACTGCTGGGCAAGCAGCTGGGCGTACGGCCGAAGGGCTGGCGGGAGGCGGCCGGCGGCTACGGCGAGGAGCGGTCCTTCCGGTCGGTCGCCGACATCACCGGACCGGAGTCGCTGGCCAAGGTGCGGGCGTACAAGCAGGAGATGAAGGCGGCCAAGAAGAAGTAGCGGCGGCAGGCGTCAGCCGAGCGGACCGCCCCGGGTGGCGGAGCGCCGCGCCCCGTTCCGAGCATGGATCATGAACGAGGCACCGAGCGGCTCCCCCTGGGGCCCGGAGTACGACGACCGCAAGGTCCACGCCCAGCAGACGCCCCACGGCGGCCACGAACCCGAGCCGCCCTTCGAAGGTCCCCTGCACGCCCTCTCCCGTGCCGCCTGGCAGGTCGTCCTGGTCACCGGCGTCGCCTCGCTGGTGCTGGGCGTCCTGGTCCTGGTCTGGCCGGGCGCCTCCCTGTTCGCCGCCGGCATCCTCTTCGGCCTCTACCTGGTGATCAGCGGCGTCTTCCAGCTGGTCGCCGCGTTCGGCACCCACCAGACGACCTCGCTGCGCGTCCTGGCCTTCGTCAGCGGCGCCCTGTCGATCCTGCTGGGCCTGTTCTGCTTCCGCGGGCCGATGCAGTCGATCCTGCTGCTCGCCCTGTGGATCGGCATCGGCTGGCTCATCCGCGGCATCACCCAGACGCTGGCCGCGGCCTCCGACCGGAACACGCCGGCCCGCGGCTGGCAGATCTTCCTCGGGATCGTCACCTTCGTCGCCGGCATCGTGCTGATCGACTCGCCCTTCCACTCGGTCGCCGTGCTCACCCTGGTCGGCGGGATCTGGCTGGTCGCGGTCGGCGTCATCGAGATCGCCACCGCCCTCACCCTCCGCGGCCGGGCCCGGCGGGTGCCGCGCGAGGTGTGAGGCGTGCTCCATCCGGGCGGACCCGGCGCCCCGGGTGCTCAACGACCGGCGTGTCCCGGGCAGAGGTCTCAGGTGAGCACCGCACGACACCTGCCCCGCAGCCGCGTCTGGCTGCGGGCGCTCGTGCTGCTGCTCGCCCTCCTGGTGCCCGGCGAGGCGTACGCGACGGCCGCACCGGCGTCGATCGAGAGCACCGCCGAGTACGACGCCGCGGCACCGGTCCCGCCGCCGCTGGTCCGCGCGGACCACCGTCAGGTCGTACCCCCGCGGCCGGCCCTCCTGCCGGACCCGGCCCCCGTCGCCGCCGGGACCCGCCCCTGCCCCTCCGCGCCCCCGCGCACCGCCTGCACCCCGCGCCTGCTGCGCACGGTGGTCCTGCGCTGCTGACAGACCCCGCTCCCGTCCAGGTCAGTCAGTACGACGCGAGGAACACAGCCATGCCCACCGACCCCTACGCGGTCCTGCGCGCCCTGCTGCGCGCGGAGGCCGCGCGCAGCGCACCGAAACCGGACGTGAAACAGCAGTCCGGACCCCAGCGGCCCCCGCGGAAACGGGACCGCTGACCCCGCGGCCCGGCCGGGCTACCGCCTGCGCCGGGCCGTTCCGAACAGGGAGCGGGTGATCTCGCGGCCGATCTGGGTGCCGACGGAGCGGGCCAGCGACCGGAACACGCCGCTGTCGACGACCTGCTCGACGACGGACCGCTGCGGCCTGGACTTCGGGGCCCTGGACGCCTCCCGCATCTCGTCCGGCCCCTTGGCCCCGGACGGCTTCGCGGGTGGCTGGGCGGCCGGCTCCGCCGAGGTCAGCCTCTCGTACGCCGACTCCCTGTCCACAGCCTGTGCATACCGCCCGTACAGCGGCGAGGCGTGCACCGCCCGGTCCAGGTCGGCCGCCTCGGCCGGCCCCATCAGGGACTCGGGGGCGCGCAGCCGGGTCGCGGCGACCGGCGTCGGCGCCCCCCTCTCGCTCAGGACGGTCACCACGGCCTCGCCCGTGCCGAGCCCGGTGAGCAGTTCCTCCAGGTCGTAGGCCGAGTTCGGGAAGGTCTTCACCGTCGCCTTGAGGGCCTTCTGGTCGTCCGGTGTGAACGCCCTGAGGGCGTGCTGGACGCGGTTGCCGAGCTGGGCGAGGACATCGGACGGCACGTCCTTGGGGGTCTGCGTGACGAAGAAGACACCGACCCCTTTCGAGCGAATGAGCCGGACGGTCCGCGTGATCGAGTCCAGGAACGCCTCGGAGGCGTCGTCGAAGAGCAGATGCGCCTCGTCGAAGAAGAAGACCAGCCTGGGCCGGTCGGCGTCGCCGACCTCCGGCAGGTCGTGGAAGAGATCGGCCAGCAGCCACATCAGGAAGGTCGAGAACAGCCGCGGCCGGTCCTGTACGGCGGCCAGTCCGAGGACGGAGACCACGCCCCGCCCGTCGGGCGCCGTCCGCAGGAGCTCGCCCGTGTCGAACTCCGGCTCCCCGAAGAACTCCGCCATGCCCTGCGCCTCGAAGGCGGTCAGCGAGCGCAGGATCACCCCGGCCGTGGCGGAGGACAGGCCGCCGATGGTCCTGAGCTCCGCCTTGCCCTCGTCGGAGGTCAGGAAGGCGACCACGGCCCGCAGGTCCTTGAGGTCGACCAGTTCCAGGCCCTTCTGGTCGGCGTAGTGGAAGACCAGGCCGAGGGACTGCTCCTGGGTCGGATTGAGGCCGAGCACCTTGGCGAGCAGCACCGGGCCGAAGCTGGTGACGGTGGCGCGGACCGGGATGCCGTGGCCGAGGCCGCCGAGGGCCAGGAACTCGGCGGGGAACCCGGTCGGCGTCCAGCGCTGGTGCACCTCCGCGGCCCGCTCCCGCACCTTGTCGTCCGGCCGCCCGGCGGCCGAGATCCCGGACAGGTCGCCCTTGATGTCGGCCAGGAACACCGGCACGCCCTGCGCCGAGAGCTGCTCGGCGATCAGCTGGAGCGTCTTGGTCTTGCCGGTGCCGGTGGCGCCGGCGACCAGGCCGTGGCGGTTGAGCACGGCGAGCGGGACGCGGACCTGCGCGTCGGACAGGCACCGTCCGTCCCAGAGCAGGGCGCCGAGATCGAGCGCGGGGCCGGAGAAGGCGTATCCGGAGGCGATCTCCAGGGCCTCGCGGGGGAGGGCGGGAGCGCTTCCCGGCCCCTCGGGAGCAGTGGCCTCGGACACGGTCTCGCTGTCACTCATCTGGGACCCCGTTTCCGTTTCGCCCCGGTTCACCACACCTTTTCCAGCGTCGCACTCCGTCGCCATGGCTGCGCCCGGAACGTCGGGACCGGTAGGCTTTCCGTGTGATCTTCAAGCGCATCGGAAACGGCCGGCCGTACCCCGACCACGGCCGGGAAAGCACCCGGCAGTGGGCGGACGTCGCGCCGCGCCCGGTCCGCCTCGATCAGCTGGTGACGACCAAGGGGCAGCTCGACCTGGAGACCCTCCTGGCCGAGGACTCGACCTTCTACGGCGACCTGTTCGCGCACGTCGTCAAGTGGCAGGGTGACCTGTACCTGGAGGACGGCCTGCACCGCGCGGTGCGGGCGGCGCTCCAGCAGCGCCAGGTGCTGCACGCGCGCGTGCTCGAACTGGACTGAGGGCCGCCCCCGCGCGCTCCCCGAGTGCCGCTTCCGTGAAGGCTTGGCCCTTTCGGGTTCACCTGAGCGGCGTCGAATGATCATCTAGTAGGCATCGCCGCCCAGGCGCACTACGCTGCGCTCATGAGCATGCTGACTCCCCCGGGCATGGGCGGGAAGTACCGGATCACGGGGGACAAGTACCCACGGATGCGACAGCGCCGGCGCCGCGGCCGTCTCGTACTCGCCGTGGTGGCCTCACTCGCCGTTCTCGGCGTACTCGGCTGGGGCACCCTGCAGCTCATCGACGTCTTCACCGGCGGCGGCAAGAAGGCCGCGGCGGCCGGTCCCAAGGCGGACTGCTCGACGAAGGCGAGCCCCTCGGCGTCCACGGCGGCCCTCCTCAAGCCGGCCCAGATCACCGTCAACGTCTACAACGCCACGACCCGCAGCGGCCTCGCCAAGGACACCGCGGACGAACTGAAGAAGCGCGGCTTCAAGATCGGCGACGTGGGCAACGCGGCGAAGCAGTACGACAAGAAGGTCAAGGGCAGCGGGATACTGCTGGGCCCGGCGCCGTCCCTGAACACCTCGCTGCCGGTCCTCGCGACCCAGCTGACCGGCGCCGAGCGCCGCACGGACGCCGCCCGCAAGGGCACGGACGTGGACCTGATCATCGGCGACAGGTTCACCTCCCTGACGACGAAGACGGCCGCCGACAAGGCGCTGGCCGCACTGACCAGGCCCCAGCCGACGGCCGAGTCCACGAAGAAGGTCTGCTGAGAGCGGCCGAACCCCTACTCGGCGGCACCGTAAAGACGGTCCCCGGCGTCCCCCAGGCCCGGCACGATGTAGCCGTGCTCGTTGAGCCGCTCGTCCACCGCCGCCGTCACCACGGTCACCGGCGTCCCGGCCAGCTCCCGCTCCATGACCTCCACGCCCTCGGGCGCCGCCAGCAGCACCACGGCCGTCACGTCGTCCGCCCCGCGCTTGATCAGCTCCTGGATCGCCGCGACCAGCGTGCCCCCCGTCGCCAGCATCGGATCGAGCACGTACACCTGACGCCCGGACAGGTCCTCCGGCATGCGCGTGGCGTACGTGGAGGCCTGCAGCGTCTCCTCGTTGCGGATCATGCCCAGGAACCCCACCTCCGCGGTGGGCAGCAGCCGCATCATGCCGTCCAGCATCCCGAGCCCCGCCCGCAGGATCGGCACGACCAGCGGGCGCGGGTAGGAGAGCTTGACGCCGGTGGTCGGGGAGACCGGCGTGGTGATGTCGACCTGCTCGGTGCGCACGTCCCGCGTGGCCTCGTAGGCGAGCAGGGTGACCAGTTCGTCGGCGAGCCGCCGGAAGGTCGCGGAGTCGGTGCGCTGGTCGCGCAGCGTGGTGAGCTTGTGGGCGACCAGGGGGTGGTCGACGACGTGGAGACGCATGCCCATAACAGTAACGGTGCTGGCAGGCACCTCGCGCTGGCATCAAACCGCCCGTCCGAGGGAAAGTGGGAGGGACGGACCAGGGTGGTGAACCGATGCCTGAGCTGTCTGACGTGCCCGAGGGCGGATCCGACCGGGAGACCGACGCCGCGCGACGGCGCCGCCGCGCGCAGTTCCTGCGCGAACTCGCCGAGGCCCGCGCACTGCGCGACCGCGTCCAGCCGCGCCGCGCCAAGGTCGCCCGCCTCCGGCACGCGATGCGTATGCGCACGTTCCGCTGGTAGCCCCGGTGCGGGGAAGATCGCCGTACGGTACGGGCGTTGAGCAGGTGGTGGTGCGTCGGCTCCGGGAAAAGCCGCGTACGATCCGCTGGTGGCGGCAACGAGCGCACGATCAAAACTGCCGGACACAGGGAGCCGAAGACGTCCCCTGAACGCCTTGTTTCTGCCACGATTCCGAGTGGGTGGGGCTCGGAGCCCAGCTCTCTCCGCCCAGAACCTCCGCCGGGGGGACCCCCAACCGGCACACCTATGACCAGTGGGAGAGTCACGGTGTACTTCGCCGCACTGCTCGCGCGCACCGAAGACGGGTGGGAAGCGAGCGACACAGAACTCCTCGACAATGTGGAGACGCTGTCGGATCTGGCCGACCTGGCCCGTGAAGCCTCGCCCGACGACGACACGGTGCTGGTGCTCATCGAGCAGGAGGACGCGTGGTTCGGCGTCGTCCGCGTGGACGGCGAGGACGACCCTCGTATCTACGTCTCGGACGCCGCGGCCGCCGCTCGCAGCAGTTACGGCGAGATCCTGCTCACCGACGAACTGCTCGGCAGGGAGCCCGGCGACGACGGCCCCGACCTGGACGCCCTCGACCTCGACGGCACCGAGGACGGCGAGGACGAGGACGACGACGCCGAGGACGGCGGCTCCGCGGAGGCGGTGCCGCACAGCCCCGTCGGCGACGCCGAGATCCTCGACGACCTGGGCGTCGGCGCCAAGGAGCTGCGCTCCCTCGACGAGGACGCCCTGACCGCGATCGCCGAGGCCCTCGGTGCCTCGGAGGTCCTGGAGACCGTCCGCTGACCTCGCGGACGGCGGGCGCGCCCGACCCGGTACGCGACCGCTGGCGGGCCGCGATGCGGCTCGCCCTGGACGAGGCCGGGCGGGCGGGCGCCGACGTGCCCGTGGGCGCCGTACTGCTGGCCCCGGACGGCACGACGGTGCTCGCCGCCGGACACAACGAACGCGAGGCCGTCGGCGACCCCACGGCCCACGCGGAGGTGCTGGCGATCCGCCGGGCCGCCGCGCGGCTCGGGGAGTGGCGGCTGTCCGGCTGCACCCTGGTCGTCACCCTCGAACCCTGCACGATGTGCGCGGGGGCGATCGTGCAGTCCCGGGTGGACCGGGTCGTCTACGGCGCCCGGGACGACAAGGCCGGCGCGGCGGGCTCGCTGTGGGACGTCATACGCGACCGACGGCTCAACCACCGCCCCGAGGTGATCGAGGGCGTCCTCGCGGACGAGTGCGCCGACCTGCTCACACGCTTCTTCCGCGACCGCTGACCAGAGCCCCGCATACCGATTTCAGCGCACGGCCCCCCGTGTTGTAGGGTCTGTCTCGGTAGCGTGTCCGAGCGGCCGAAGGAGCTCGCCTCGAAAGCGAGTGTGGCGCAAGTCACCGAGGGTTCAAATCCCTCCGCTACCGCTGGAGAAGGGCCCCGTCACGCGACGGGGCCCTTCGTGGTTCGTGGACGGACCCTCAAGTGCGCGTCGCCGACGGGGGAGAACGGCGGCGCACACCCCGCAGTGGGGGTCCGTCCCGGCCCGCCGGACTCCTGCCAGATCCCTTCGGGCCTGCTTCCATCCTGCTCCCCGCCCGCCCCGCGCGGGACCGCCGAAAGCCCCTCACCTGCGGGCCGTTGGGCCTTGAAGTGGGCGTGACGGTTACACTCGCGCCCGGCAACAGGGGGCCCTGGCGCCACACCGAGCTCAGGGGAGGCCGCAGTGGCGGTGAACGCCAAGAAGATCGCCGTCTATGTCCTCGTGGTCTTCGCGCTGTACGTGATCATCACGGACCCGGCCAAGGCCGCCGACTACGTCCAGATAGCGTTCGAGGGCATCTCGGACGCCGCGAAAGCCATCGGCGACTTCATGACGTGGGTCGTCAACGGAGGGAAGTCATGATCCGCCACCTGGTCCTGTTCAAGCTCAACGAGGGCGTCGGGCGCGACGACCCGCGCGTGGCGCAGGGCGAGGCCGCCTTCCGCTCACTGGAGGGCAAGATCCCCGAGATCCGCTTCTGGGAGCTGGGCTGGAACCTCAGCGACCGGCCCATCGCCTACGACTTCGCGATCAACTCCGGCTTCGAGGACGCGGACGCGCTGCGCCGCTACGTCGAGCACCCGGAGCACCAGGCCGGCGTGGCCCTGTGGAAGGAGTTCGCCACCTGGGTGATCGCCGACTACGCGTACTGAACCGCCCCCGGCCGTCACGGTCACCACGAGCCCTCCGCCGCAACGGCGGGGGGCTTTCGCGCGTCAACACGGGATAACACGGAGTTATGCGGTGCTTGCACACAGTGCACATGTCTTGTGATGCTATGACCGCTTTTGACGGATGAGTTGACCGATGCAGACCGTTTGAAGAGGTGGCGTTGACCGTGTCGGCCAGTACCGCGCCTCCCCAGGAGGCCACCACGGAAGCGCCCGCCGCCGCGCCGCGCAGCCGGGGCGCCGACACCCGGGCGCTCACCCAGGTGCTCTTCGCCGAGCTCAAGCAGCTCAGACCGGGCACCCCCGAGCACAACCGGGTCCGCGGGGCGCTCATCGAGGCCAACCTCCCGCTCGTGCGCTACGCGGCCGCCCGCTTCCGCTCCCGCAACGAGCCGATGGAGGACGTCGTCCAGGTCGGCACCATCGGGCTCATCAACGCCATCGACCGCTTCGACCCGGACCGGGGCGTGCAGTTCCCCACCTTCGCGATGCCGACGGTCGTCGGCGAGATCAAGCGGTACTTCCGCGACAACGTCCGCACCGTCCACGTACCGCGCCGGCTGCACGAGCTGTGGGTGCAGGTCAACAGCGCGACGGAGGACCTGACGACCGCCTTCGGCCGCACCCCCACCACCGCCGAGATCGCCGAACGGCTGCGCATCTCCGAGGACGAGGTGCTCTCCTGCATCGAGGCCGGACGGTCGTACCACGCCACCTCCCTGGAGGCCGCGCAGGAGGGCGACGGGCTGCCCGGACTGCTGGACCGGCTCGGATACGAGGACCCGGCCCTGGACGGCGTCGAGCACCGCGATCTCGTCCGCCATCTCCTCGTCCAACTGCCGGAGCGCGAACAGAGAATCCTTCTGCTGCGCTACTACAGCAATCTCACCCAGTCGCAGATCAGTGCGGAACTCGGCGTCTCTCAGATGCACGTCTCACGGCTACTCGCGCGTAGCTTCCAACGGCTGCGATCCGCCAATCGGATCGATGCATAAGAGGCGCACGGGCGCACGTTCCGGAACACCGCAGTTCGCAAGCGGGATCGAGGAGTAACCGGCACGAGCGAATCGCTCACCAGGCATCTTCCCGACGCTTTCGTGCCGAAAAAGCCCCAGACCCCCTCTTTCCAGGGCCGATTCGCATCTCGCATGTCGACATGTCACTACAGCGTGTTGCCGACATGTGACATTCTTCCGGAAGCGAGTTTGCCGGGGCTTCGGCTCCGGTATTCAGGTGAAGGCTGAACTCCTCATCAGGGGAGCCTCCGCCGCGACCGTCCCGCGACCCAGAGGGGGTGGCATGTCCGCAGACCAGGGCAGCTCGAAGGTGCTCACGCTCACGAAGAGCGAGTCCGCGCCCGACGCCGTTCTCGACGACGTCACGGCCCTGGAGGCCGTGCCGGCCCCGGCCCTTCCCGCCTCCTCGGAGGCCATCGACACCCGCACCCTGTCCCGCTCCCTGTTCCTGCGGCTGGCCGCGCTCGCCGAGGACAGCCCCGAGCGGGCCTACGTCCGGGACACCCTGATCGAGCTCAACCTCCCCCTGGTGCGCTACGCGGCGGCCCGCTTCCGCTCCCGCAACGAGCCGATGGAGGACATCGTCCAGGTCGGCACCATCGGCCTGATCAAGGCGATCGACCGCTTCGACTGCGAACGGGGCGTGGAGTTCCCGACGTTCGCGATGCCGACGGTCGTCGGCGAGATCAAGCGGTTCTTCCGCGACACCTCGTGGTCGGTGCGGGTGCCGCGCCGGCTTCAGGAGCTGCGGCTGGCCCTGACGAAGGCCAGCGACGAGCTCTCCCAGAAGCTGGACCGCTCCCCGACGGTCACCGAACTGGCCGCCGTGCTGGGCGTGTCCGAGGAGGACGTGGTCGACGGCCTCGCGGTCGGCAACGCCTACACCGCCTCCTCGCTGGACTCGCCGGCCCCGGAGGACGACGGCGGCGAGGGCTCCCTCGCGGACCGCCTCGGCTACGAGGACACCGCGCTGGAGGGCGTGGAGTACCGCGAGTCGCTCAAGCCCCTGCTGGCCAAACTCCCGCCCCGCGAGCGGCAGATCATCATGCTGCGCTTCTTCGCCAACATGACCCAGTCGCAGATCGGCGAGGAGGTCGGCATCTCCCAGATGCACGTCTCGCGCCTGCTGACCCGCACCCTGGCCCAGCTGCGCGAGGGCCTGATCTCCGACTGACCGGGCCACGGCGGTCACAGGGGTTTCTATTTGACGGGGCGTCAGCCACCATGGCGCGATGCTGCGTGGGACTCCTGGGACGGCACGGACGGCACGGACCACACCGACACACGGCCGTCGAGGCGCCCTGATCGGCGCGTCGGCGGCCGTCGTCTGTCTGGGCGCGGTGCTGGCCGCGTGCGGCGGCGGGGACGGGCGCGGCGGTTACGTCGCGACCGGCGCGGCCGGCGGAGCGCCCCAGGCGTCCGGTACGGCGGCGGCCCCCACGGGCGGGGTGACGCTGGTGCCGCTGGAGGGGGAGCGGGCGGCGAGAGAAAAAGGGGAGCGGGCGGCGACAGGAAGAGCCGAGGCGGACACGGGTACGGCGGCCGTCAACTCACCTGCCACGGCGTCCGCTTCCGCACGGACACCGAACCCCGCGACCAGCTCCCCCACCCCCGACGGCCCCGGCTCCGGCCAGAAGACCCCGTCCTCACCCCCGGCGTCCCCGACTCCGGCCCCCGCGCCCGCCGCCCTGACCTGGGGCGCCCCGCAGCGCACGCCCACCGACCGGCGCTGGTGCGAGGACGTGACCCTCGCCTTCCGCAACGCGGGCGGTACCGCGGTGCGTTCGGGCACCGTGACCTTCGGCACCCATGTCATCGGGGCGCTCGGCATCGACTGGGGGACGGTCGCGTCGACCGTGGACCTGCCGGCGCCGATCGCGGCGGACGCGGGCAGGACGAAGACCTGGACGGTGTGCGTCGACGCCTGGCGCGTGCCGCTGGGCATGCACATCGAGACGAAGGACGTGGCCGTCCAGTGGGAGTAGCCCGGCGGGGACTACTCCCGGCGGGGACTACTCCCGGCGGGGACTACTCCCGGCGGGGACTACTTGAGCGCGAGCCAGGCCACGGCCGCCACGATCACCACGGCGGCCACGATGCCGACGATCAGACCGATGCGCGGGCCCGTCGACGCGGCCGCCTGCGGCCGGCCCTGCGGGGCCGCCTCGTCGACGAACGCGCGGAACATCTGGGTGCTGCCTGCGGGGTCGTGGTTGCCCTGGGGGCCCTGGGGGTTGGTCATAGCCCGAGACCCTAGCGAATCCGCGGGTGTGGCCCAAGTGGGGGGCGGTGCGCGGGGGCGACCACTGCGACCTGCGTGTTTACGCTTGCAATACTTGTCTTTGCCAAGTTTTTGTCCCGGCGGCCACCGATTTATTTGCCTGTAGCAACCAACAGCTCCTATGGTTGCCCTAAGCAACGAATGCGGGAGGTGCGAGATGGCCGAACGGGCGCAGTACGAGGAGCTGATCCGTCAGTTCAGCGCCTTCGGCGCCGTCAAGCGGGAGCTCGGGCGCATCATGCCGTCCGACTGCCCGAGCGGTTCCGCCGCCGTACTGACGCTGCTCGGCCGCTACGGCGACATGCGCATGAGCAAGCTCGCGGAGCTGCTCGCGGTGGACATGTCGGTCACCAGCCGCCATGTCGCGCACGTCGCGGCCCGGGGCTGGATCGAGCGCTCCCCCGACCCCACGGACAAGCGCTCACGCATCGTCCACCTCACCCCCGAGGGCCTGCGGCTGCTGGACGAGCTGTCCGAGCGGACCACGCAGCTGCTCGCCGACCGGCTGGCCGACTGGACCGACGAGGAGGTCGGCCAGCTCACCCGGCTGATGACACGGCTGCGGGCCAGCTTCGACGACTGCCGCGCCGTGCCGCCCCGGCTGCCCCCTCCCGCACTCGAACCGACCACCCGTACACCCGCGACCACGTAAGAGAAGGAAGCCCATGGCAACGACCACACCAGCCGGTGTGCGGGCTCATGCCAAGCACGGGGGAGGCCCCGCCGAGTACGCGCCGATGACGCACCGGCAGATCATGGAGGCCATCTCCGGTCTGCTGCTCGGCATGTTCGTGGCGATCCTGTCGTCGACGATCGTCACCAACGCCCTGCCGCACATCATCAGCGACCTCGGCGGCGGCCAGTCCGCCTACACCTGGGTCGTCACCGCCGCCCTGCTGTCGATGACCGCGGCCACTCCCCTGTGGGGCAAGCTCGCCGACCTGTACAGCAAGAAGGCGCTCGTCCAGATAGCACTGGTCGTCTACGTCCTGGGCTCGGCGGCCGCCGGTCTGTCCCAGAACCCCGGCATGCTCATCGCCTGCCGTGTCGTCCAGGGCATCGGCGTCGGCGGTCTGTCCGCCCTGGCCCAGATCGTCATGGCCGCGATGATCTCGCCGCGTGAGCGCGGCCGTTACTCCGGCTACCTCGGCGCCACCTTCGCCGTGGCCACCGTCGGCGGCCCGCTGCTCGGCGGTGTCATCACCGACACCAGCTGGCTGGGCTGGCGCTGGTGCTTCTACGTCGGCGTCCCCTTCGCCGTCATCGCGCTGATCGTGCTGCAGAAGACCCTGCACCTGCCCGTCGTGAAGCGGGAGGTCAAGGTCGACTGGGGCGGCGCCACCGCCATCGCCGCCGCCGTCTCGCTGCTGCTGGTCTGGGTCACCTTCGCCGGTGACAAGTACGACTGGCTGTCGTGGCAGACGTACACCATGGTCGGCGGGTCGATCGTGCTGGGCGCGCTGTTCGTGCTCATCGAGGCCAAGGCGAGCGAGCCGATCATCCCGCTGCGCCTGTTCCGCAACCGCACCATCACGCTGGCGTCGCTGGCCTCGCTGTTCGTCGGCATCGCGATGTTCACCGGCACGGTGTTCTTCAGCCAGTACTTCCAGTTGGCCCGCGACAAGTCCCCCACGATGTCGGGCGTCATGACGATCCCGATGATCGGCGGTCTGTTCGTCTCCTCCACCGTCTCCGGGCAGTTCATCACCCGCACCGGCCGCTGGAAGGCCTGGCTGGTCAGCGGCGGCGTCCTGGTGACGGCCGGCCTCGGCCTGCTCGGCACCATCCGGTACGACACGGACTACTGGAAGATGGCCGTCTTCATGGCCCTGCTGGGTCTCGGCATCGGCATGATGATGCAGAACCTGGTGCTGTGCACGCAGAACCAGGTCGACCCGCACGACCTCGGCTCGGCCAGCTCCACGGTCACCTTCTTCCGCTCCCTCGGCGGTGCGGTCGGCGTCTCCGCGCTCGGCGCGGTGATGGCCCACCGGATCACCCACTACGTCACGGACGGCATCGCCGCCCTCGACCCCAAGTACCGTGCCGCGCTCGCCGGTTCCAGCTCCTCCACCGACAGCATCCCGGACCTGGGCAAGTACCCCGCCCCGCTGCGCACGCTGGTGGAGAGCGCCTACGGCCACGCCATCGCCGACGTCTTCCTGATCGCCGGCGGCCTCGCGGCCCTCGCCTTCCTGATCAGCCTGTTCATCAAGGAGGTCCCGCTGAAGACCAAGGGCGCGCTGGCGCAGGCCGCGGCCGCGCAGGAGGCTCCCGCCGCGGACGCCGCCGAGAGCGCTGCTCCCGCCGCCGAGCCGGTGCCGGCCCACACCGTGGCCGCCGACACCGGGACCGCCGCCGACGGCACGCAGAGGCTGGCCGCCGTCGCCACCCTCGCCCGGCCCGAGGCGTCCTCCGAGGGCTCCGGCGGCATCCCGGTCCGCGGCTTCGTGCGCGGCGCCGAGAGCGCGCCGGTCGCGCAGGCCGCGGTCACGCTGATCTCGCTGGCGGGCCGGCAGCTGGGCCGCTCGGTCACCCAGGCCGACGGTTCGTACGCGGTGGACGCGCCGAGCGTCGGGTCGTACGTCCTGATCGCCTCCGCGGACGGGTTCCAGCCGCAGGCGTCCACGGTCGTCGTCAACGGCGAGCCGGTGTCGTACGACATCCTGCTCAGCGGCACCAGCGGGCTGAACGGGCTGGTGCGGGCCGCGGCGACCGGGCTGCCGGTCAAGGACGCGATGGTCATCGTCACCGATGTGCGCGGAGATCTGCTGGCCACCGGCACCACCGGCGAGCAGGGCGAGTTCTCCTTCGCGGAGCTGGTGCCGGGTGCCGTGACCGTCGCCGTCAACGCCGCCGGGTTCCGGCCGCGGGCACTGCCCGTCGAGGTGGGCGGCACCGGGGTCACCCGGATCGACGTCGACCTCGACGCGGGCGCCCAGCTCCAGGGCGTCGTCCGGGCGCCGCACGGTCCGCTGGCCGACGCGCGGGTGACGCTCGTCGACGCGGCGGGCAACGTGGTGGGCACCGCGACCACCGGGGCGGACGGGGCGTATGCCTTCACCGACCTGGACAGCGGCGAGTACACCGTCATCGCGACGGGCTACCCGCCGGTGGCCACCGCCCTCACGGTGGGCGGCGGCGGAGTCGACGGCCACGACATCGAACTGGCCCACCCGGGCGAGTAGTCCGGACCCCGGCCCGTGGCGGTGGCGCGCTCTGAGCGGAGGTGCGCCCGCCACGGGCCGGTTTTTTCATCGACCAGTAGATCTTGCAGGGAGAAAACGGGATGGGACTGACCGCGAGGATCCGTACCCGGGACGGATGGGCCGTGTCGCACGCGGTCGTCACGGTGACCGACACGAGCGGCACGCAGGTGCTGCGGGCGGAGGCGGACGCCGAGGGAGCGGTACGGGACGCGACCGCGCTGGCGCCGGGGGCGTACGTCGTCATCGTCACCGCCCTCGGGTACGCGCCCGCCGCCTCGACTGCCATCGTCACCGCGAGCGGCCGGGCCGAGGTCGGCACGGTGACGCTGGCCCGGCAGGGCGGCACCGAGCTGCCGCCGCCCGGACCGTGGACCATCGACCCGGCGCACTCCAGCGTCGGGGCCGTGGCCCAGCACCTGGGCATCTCCAGCGTGCACGGACGGTTCACCGACTTCGCCGGGCGGATCGAGATCGCGCCGGACGAGGTGGAGAAGTCGCGGGTGGAGGCGGTGATCCGGGCGGCCTCCATCGACACGGGCAACGGCATGCGGGACGACCACCTGCGCTCGCCGGACTTCCTGGACGTGGCGTCGTACCCGGAGATCACCTACCGCTCCAGCGGCCTGACGGCGGCCGGCACGGACCGCTGGACGGTGCACGGCGAGCTCACCCTGCACGGCGTGGTCCGGCCGGTCGACCTGGACCTGGCCTACCTGGGCACCGGCGCGGACCCGTGGGGCGGCACCCGCGCCGCCTTCCGCGCCACCACCGAGCTGCGCCGCGAGGACTTCGCGATGAACTACAACCAGGTGGTGCAGGCCGGCATCGCGGCGATCGGCACCACCCTGAAGGTCGAGCTGGACATCCAGGCGGTGCAGGGGGAGTCGCTGCCGCAGGGCTGACTAGGACCTGTTGTCGACGATGCGGCGGGCCAGGTCGCGCAGCTTGACGTTCTCCCGCTGGGAGGCGCGCACCAGGCTGTCGAAGGCCTCCGCCGCGTCGATGTTCATCCGTTCCATGAGGATGCCCGTGGCCTGTCCGATCAGGTCGCGGGTGCGCATCGCCTCGGTGAGCTGCTCGCGTTCCGTCTTCGCGTCGAGGGCCAGGCTGACGTGGGCGGTGAACAGGCGGCCGATCCGCACGGCGGCCTCGTCGAAGGCGCCGGACTTGCCGGCGTACGCGGTCAGCACGGTCAGCCGGCGCCGGTCGGCACGCAGCCGCAGCGCGAGCACCGAGCGCAGCCCCAGGTCCGCCAGGCCGTCGCCGCCGTCCTCCGTCTCCTCGCCGTCCAGGCGGACCACGGGGGCGTGCCACAGCCGGGCCCAGTAGGGGCGCCGCTCCTGCGTTCCGCCGGCGGACTCCGCCCTGCGCACGATCTCGTCGGTCCAGGCGACCGTACGGCGGTGGTCGCCGCTGTCCAGCACGGAGATGCCGGCGTGCTCGGCGCCGGGCAGCAGGTGGACCGCCAGGCGGACCGCGGTGCGCATGGTGCTGTGCGGGGTGGCCGTGTCGTGCAGTTGCCGCGCCGCCACCGTCAGAGCTTCGGCCAGCTCGAAACCCGAGAGGTCAGGGGTATCGGAGGCATAACGGGGCGAATCGGAAAAATCAGGCGCAGTCACCACGAACCTCTTCGGCGTGCACGGCCGAAGAGGCCATGCGCAGGAGAGCTCCGCAGCACATTCCTGACTGCGAGCACAGGACGAACAGAACTCTATCTGCTCGGTTGCACACCGGTGACGCCCGGCTGACGGTCCGTCCGGTCGTCTTTGCAGCCGTCCTTGGGCATGCTGGAATGGCAACAGGTCAGGAAGTGGCCTTCCCCCGTTCCGGTTGACCGTCCGCCGTCTGCCAGGTGAGTGCCTTGACCTTCCTGCCGACCCGCTGCCGGGTGCGCGACCTGCCCGGATGCACAGTGATCACCCTCCCCCACGAAATCGACCTGGCCAACGGGGCACTGCTCCTGGACGCCGTCACCACCGCGGTGGCCGTCCGGACCGGCTCGCTGCGGCTGCTGGTGCTGGACCTCACCGGCACCGCCTTCATGGACTCCCAGGGCGCCCGCCTCATAGGCGAGGTGCACCGCCTGCTCGGCCGGCAGGTCCCCCTGCGGATCGCGGCGGCGCCGTACGGCGTGCCCAGCCGCGTGCTGGAGCTGACCGGGCTCAGGCGGGACATCCCCGTCTACGGGGACGTGGAGGAGGCGCTGCCGGCCTGAGGGGCCTGTGGCCGGCGGGGTCGTAGGCTGCCTCCATGGCACCGAACATCGCTACCAACACGCGCGTCCCCCTGGAAGAGTTGCTGGAGTTCGTACGGCCCCGTCACCGCGCCCTCCTGCTCACCCGCCGGGCCGACGGAAGCCCGCAGGCCTCACCGCTCACCTGCGGGGTCGACGACTCGGGCCGGATCGTGGTCTCCACCTACCCCGAGCGCGCCAAGACCCGCAACGCCAAGCGGGACGAACGGGTCAGCGTCGTCGTGCTGAGCGACGACTGGAACGGCCCCTGGGTCCAGATCGACGGAACGGCCGAGGTGATCGACGCGCCGGACTCCGTGGAGCCCCTGGTGGAGTACTACCGCAACATCGCCGGCGAGCACCCCGACTGGGACGAGTACCGCGCGGCGATGGTGAAGCAGGGCAAGTCGATCATCCGCGTGACCCCGCGGACGTGGGGCCCGGTGGCCACCGGCGGGTTCCCGGCCCGGCTGGCGTCGCCGGAGGGCTAGGACGGCGGCTGCGGGCGGTGCACCATCGCCTCGATGCCGGACACGAGCAGCTCCAGGGCGAAGGTGAAGTCCCTGTCCCTCATCTCCTCCACCGTGTCGCCGCCCCGGGCCGTCATGATCTCCTCGTTCTCGCGGATGACCTCGGCGGCCTCGGGGGACTGCGTCACCGCGCTCATCGCGTGCCGGAAGTACTCGTCCTGGGTCATGCCGGCGGTGGCGCAGCGGGCGATGAAGTGGCCCTCGATCGTGCCGAAGCCGTAGACGAACTGGAAGACGGCCGAGATGGCACCGGTCAGGCCGTGCACCGGCAGGCCCGTCCTGCGGATGACCTGCTGCACGGCCCGGGAGAACGCGAGCGAGTTCGGACCGATGTTGAGGAAGGTGCCGGCCAGCGGGGACAGCCAGGGATGGCGCACCAGCAGGGCCCGGTACTGCCGTGCCAGCGTGCGCAGCTGCTCGCGCCAGTCCTCGTCGGCCGCCGGGTCCGGCAGGTCCAGCTCGCCGTAGGCCGCGTCGAGGGCGAGTTCGAGGAGGTCGTCCTTGGTGTCCACGTACCAGTAGACGGACATCGCGGTGACGTTCAGCTCGGCGGCCAGACGGCGCATGGAGAACCTGGCCAGTCCCTCGGCGTCCAGGAGACGGACCGTGACCTCGGTGATGCGGTCGCGGTCGAGGCCGGACGGCTGGCCGCCGCGACCGCCCCGGCGGACCTTGCCCTCCAGCCAGACGCTGGTCCGCGCCGCACGCTCAGCCGCCTTCACCATGGCGCACCTTCCTAGCCTGTCCGACCTCGCCGATCATGATGCTGGGCGGCAGCCGATCTTCGGGGGCGTGGGGAACCGCGCGATCATCCCCACCCAACCGGCAGCCGCACGACGGCCCTGTCACCCGGTCAGTGGGCGACAACCATCTCCGAGTCTGCCCGCTGAGCCCGCCGCAGCAACGCCGCCGCCGCGAACCCGCCCAGCAGCACGGCCACGGCTCCCACCAACTGCCCGGCCCGCAGCCCTTCCACCAGCCCTCCGGAGGAACCGAGCACGGCCCCGAGCACCGCGACGCCCAGCCCGTTGCCGAACTCCGCCAGCGTCCCGTTGATCCCGGCCCCCACCCCTGCCTTCTCCGGCGGAATCGAGCTCATGACGGCGTGCGCCATGGCCGGGTTGGCGATCGCGCAGCCGCCCCCGATCAGCAGCAGCCCCAGCAACGTCCCGCCGTAGCCCCCGGTGTCGAGCAGGGCGATCGACACCAGCCCGCCCGCCATCAGCACCATCCCCAGCGCGATGGACACCGGTGTGCCGAGCCGTCCCGCCCACCTCGCCGACAGCCCCGAGAAGTTCAGCACGACGACGGTCAGCGCGAGCGGCGCCGTGCGCAGGCCGGCCTCCAACGGGCCGTAGCCGAGCACGAGTTGCAGGCGCTGGGTGAGCAGGAACAGCGCCCCGCCCATACCGAAGGTGATCAGCACCGCCCCGGTGACGGCCCCCGTGAACCGACGGTTGCGGAAGAAGTGCGGGTCGAGCATGGGACACGGGACGCGGCTCTCCGTGTACGCGAACCCGGCCAGGACCGCGAGCGCCACCGCCGCCGTGCCGAGCACCCGGCCCGAGAGCCAGCCGTGCTCCGGCCCCGAGATGATCGCGTACACCAGCAAGGCCATCCCCAGCGTCGACAGCAGCGCGCCCACCAGGTCGGGGCGCTCCCCCCGCGGATCCTTCGACTCGGGGACCAGGACCACCACCGCCACCAGCCCCAGCGCGGCGACCGGCAGGTTGACCAGGAAGATCGCGCCCCACCAGAAGTGGTTCAGCAGGAAACCGCCGAGCAGCGGACCGGCCGCGAAGCCGAGCGCGTTGACCGCGGCCCAGACGCCGATCGCCTTCGGCTGCTCCTCGGCCGTGAAGATCTGCATGGCCACCGCGAGCGTGGTCGTCAGCAGCAGCGCACCGCCGACCCCCATGCCGGCCCGGGCCGCGATCAACTGGCCGCTGGAGTGCGCGAGTGCGGCCGCCACCGAGCCGACGCCGAACAGGGCGAGCCCGGCGGTCAGCATCCTCTTGCGGCCGTAGCGGTCCGCGGCACTGCCCGCCGTGAGCAGCAGACCGGACTGGACGAGCGAGTACGCGTTGATCATCCACTGGATGTCGGAGGTCTCCGCGTCGAGCTCCCTGGTCAGGGAGGGGATCGCCACGTTCAGGACGGTGTTGTCGAGCAGCACGGTGAGCTGCGCGAGGCAGATGACGCCGAGGATCAGCCAGCGCCGGGGATGGCCAGACATGTCATACACCGTATAGCTGGTTGCTATACGGTGTACAACACTCGCGTTCCCGGTCAGCCGGCCGTCAGCTGCTCGCCTTCTGCGTCAGGTCGTAGAACGTGGCCGAACCGACCGTCACCTTCTTGAAGTTCTTCTCGACCCACGAGGTGATCTGGGAGGCCGTGCCGCTGCTGCTGCCGCCCATCCCGCCGCCGGTGCCGGAGGAGATGAAGTAGTGGACCTTGCCCTCCGCCACGTACTTCTGGAACTGGGCCAGCGTCGGCGAGGGATCGGTGCCGTTGAAGCCGCCGATCGCCATCACCGCGTCGCCGGTGGACAGCTGGTAGCTCGCCGCGTTCTGGGCGCCGATGGCCGCGGCGACCCAGGTGTACTGGTCGGCGTCCTCTTCCAGCAGCTTCTTGGCCTGCGAGGAGACGGTCGCGCCGTTCAGCAGGCCGCCGACGCCACCGCCGCCGCCCATGCCGCCACCGTCGCCCGTCTGACCGCCGCCCGGGAAGCCGCCGGTGCCGTTCCGGCCCTGGGTGCTGCCGTTGCCGTTCTGCTGGCCCGGCATGCCCCCGCCGAACCCGCCGGTGCCGCCGCCCGGGAAGCCGCCGGTGCCGTTCCGGCCCTGTGCGTTGCCGTTGCCGTTCTGCTGGTTCTGGCCCGGCATGCCGCCGCCGAACCCGCCGCGGTTGCCGCCCCCGCCGGGACCGCCGCCGCCGAAGCCCATCGAGCTCGCGCCCGCCGGACCGGCCGTCGGGATGGAACCGGTGTGCGCCGAGTCCACCGTGCTCAGGGTGTACGCCGTCGGGCCCGCCAGCGCGGCCACCAGGCCCACCGCCGCCGCGCCCAGGGCGAGCCGGCGGCTGATGCGGCCCGCGAAGATCAGACCGAGCGCGGCGGCCAGACCGCCGATCAGGACCAGGAACTTCAGCCAGGGCAGGTAGGTGGAGGTGCGGTTGAGCAGGACGTAACCCCACACCGCGGCCGAGACCACGGCGGCGGCGAGGGTGATCGACGCCCACGTCTCGGCGCGCTTCTCCCACAGCAGCCCGGCGCCCATGCCGACCACCGCGGCGATGTAGGGGGCGAGGGCGATCGTGTAGTACTGGTGGAAGATGCCCGCCATGTAGCTGAAGACGACCATGGTGATCAGCAGCGAGCCGCCCCAGACCAGGAACGAGGCCCGGGTCACCGAGGTCCGCCGGAGCCTGCGGGTGGCCACCAGACCGGCGACGAGGAGGATCAGCGCGGCCGGGATCAGCCAGGAGATCTGGCTGCCGATCTCGGAGTTGAACATGCGGTTCCAGCCGGTGGCGCCCCACTGACCGGTTCCCGTTCCGCCACCGCCGCCACCGACGCTGCCGGTCTCGTCGCCGTTGATGCGGCCGAGGCCGTTGTAGCCGAAGGTCAGCTCCAGGAAGCTGTTGTTCTGCGAACCGCCGATGTAGGGCCGCGAGGAGGCCGGCCACAGCTCGACGATCGCCACCCACCAGCCGCCGGAGACGACCAACGCGACCGTCGCCAGTGCCAGTTGGCCGATCCGCTTCTTCCACGTGTGCGGGCCGACGGCCGCGTACACGATCGCCAGCGGCGGCAGGATCAGGAACGCCTGCAGGGTCTTGGCGAGGAACGCGAAGCCGATCGCGGCGCCCGCCCACACCAGCCACCTGGTCCGGCCGTCCTCGACCGCCCGGACCACGAAGTAGCAGGCCAGCGACATCAGCAGGGCCAGCATCGCGTCCGGGTTGTTGAACCGGAACATCAGCGCCGCGACAGGCGTGAGCGCGAGCACGGCACCCGCGATCAGGCCGGCCGCGGGGCTGAACCGGCGGCGCACGGAGGCGTAGACGACCGCGACCGTGCCGACGCCCATGAGGACCTCGGGGCCGAGGATCGTCCAGGAGTTCAGCCCGAAGACCCGGGCGGCGATCTCCATCGGCCACAGGAACGCCGAGGGCTTGTCGACGGTGATCGCGTTGCCCGCGTCCAGCGAGCCGAAGAACATCGCCTTCCAGCTCTTGGTGCCGGCCTGCACGGCGGCCGAGTAGAAGGAGTTGGCGTAGCCGGACGCGCTCAGGTTGTAGAAGTACAGCAGCGCCGTGGCGAGCAGCAGACCGAGGAACGCCGGGCGGGCCCAGCGCGGGTCCTCGGGGCGCCCGCGCCACAGTCTCCGCACGAAGGGCTGCCGGGGTTCACCGGACTGCGGACCGGCCGTGACCACCGGGGCCTGTACAGGCGCTTCCTGTACGTCCTGCTCCTGTACGGCCTGCTCCCGTACGGCGACGGGGGCGGGGGCGGCCGTCTCGGGAGGCCCCCAGCCGGCGGGGCCCTGCTGGGCCTGCGGATCGTAGTGGGTGGTCATCGTCAGTCCCTCGGATCGGTGTCGGTCGGACGCACCGGCTGCAGTTGCATGGTGGCGTCCGCCCAGCGGCGGTCCGCGGCTTCACCGGCGCGGAACTGGGTCGTCGTGGCGTGGGGGTGCTGCCCGTTCGCCGGGCGCTGCGGCAGCGGGGGCTGCTGGTGGGGGTGCCGGGGGGCGTACTGCGGCTGCTGCGGCACGGTCGCGTACGTCGGCGAGGACGGCAGGTGCGAGGCGACCACCGTCGACGGCTCGTTGTCGCGCCGGTCGGGGAAGACCCACGCCCGGAAGAGCAGGAAGCGCAGGACCGTCGCCGCGAGGTTGGCGGCGACGAGGACCGCCAGCTCGGTGGAGTGCGCCGGTTCGGACGTCGCCGCGTTCAGGGCGGCGAGCGAGCCGCTGGTCAGCGCGAGGCCGATACCGAAGACGACCAGGCCCTGCGCCTGGTGGCGGACGGCACCGCCGCGGCCGCGCACGCCGAAGGTGAGGCGCCGGTTGGCCGCCGTGTTGGCGACCGCCGAGACCAGCAGGGCGAGCGCGTTGGCCAGCTGGGAGCCGCTGACCTGCCGGAAGAGGCTGTAGAGCACGAGGTAGAACAGGGTCGACAGACCGCCGACCACGCAGAAGCCGACGAGCTGGCGGGCCAGGCCCCGGGGCACGTCCTGGATCTCGCGGTCGCGCGGGTCGTCGCCGAAGGGGCGGGCGAGCCGGTCCAGCGGAAGCGAACCGGTGGCCAGGGCCTTGCCCACGCGCCACACGCCCTTGAGGTCGTCGGTCGCCGTCTTCACGATGTGGACGGTGGAGTCGGGGTCGTCGACCCAGTCGACGGGGACTTCGTGGATACGAAGGCCCGCGCGCTCGGCGAGCACCAGCATCTCGGTGTCGAAGAACCAGCCGGTGTCCTCCACCAGCGGCAGCAGCACCTGGGCGACGTCACGGCGGATCGCCTTGAAGCCGCACTGGGCGTCCGAGAAGCGGGCCTGCAGCGAGCCGCGCAGGATCAGGTTGTAGGTCCGGGAGATGAACTCCCGCTTGGGACCGCGCACCACACGCGAGCTGCGGGAGAGCCGCGAGCCGATGGCGAGGTCGGAGTGGCCCGAGATCAGCGGGGCCACCAGCGGGAGCAGGGCGTTGAGGTCGGTGGACAGGTCCACGTCCATGTAGGCGAGGATCGGGGCGTCCGAGGCGGACCACACGGTGCGCAGCGCGCGTCCGCGGCCCTTCTGCTCCAGCCGGAAGTTGCCGACCTCGGCGATCTCCGCCTCCAGCCGCGCCGCCACCTGGGGGGTGGCGTCCGTCGAGGCGTTGTCCGCGATCGTGATGCGGAACGCGTACGGGAACGTGCGCTTGAGGTGCTCGTGCAGTCTCAGCACACACGGCCGGAGGTCCTTCTCCTCGTTGTAGACGGGGATCACGACGTCCAGGACAGGCGTACCGGCGTCGCCGGCCGGGAGGTGCTCCCGCGCCGGCAGGGTGCCGGGAGAAGAGTCGGTTCGCATGACAACGACTCTGGTCAAGCGCCCTGTTGCACCCATGTGGTGGCACTGTGCTGCGCCTGTGAGTGCGATTGCCAATTCGTTTCGGGGGCGGGCCGGGGCATCGCCGGGGCAAGCGCCGGCAAATGCACGGTGAAGACGGTGCGTCCGGGAACGCTGTCCACGGTGACCGCGCCGCCGTGCGCCGTCGCGACGGCCTGCACGATCGCGAGCCCGAGTCCGGTCGAGCCGGTGGCGCGCGAGCGCGCGGAGTCGCCTCGGGCGAACCGCTCGAAGACGTGCGGCAGCAGCTCGGGGGAGATGCCCCCTCCGTTGTCCTCGACGTCCACGCACATCCACGGGCCGCGCCGCTGCACGCGCGCGGTGACCGTGGTACCGGGCGGGGTGTGCTTGCGGGCGTTGCCGAGCAGGTTGATGAGCACCTGCTGCAGGCGGGCCGCGTCGCCCGAGACCAGGGCCGGCTCGTCGGGCAGGTCGAGGCGCCAGTTGTGGTCCATGCCGGCGGCGCGGGCGTCGCTGATCGTGTCGACGACCAGGGGGATGAGGTCGGTCTGCTCGAACTGCAGCGGACGGCCCGCGTCCAGGCGGGCGAGCAGCAGCAGGTCCTCGACCAGCAACGTCATCCGGCCCGCCTCGGACTCGATACGGCCCAGGGCGTGCCGGGTGTCGGGGCCGACCTGCTCTCTGCCGCGCCGGGTCAGCTCCGCGTAGCCGCGGATGGAGGCGAGCGGGGTGCGCAGCTCGTGGCTGGCGTCCGCGACGAACTGCCGTACCCGCATCTCGCTCTGCTGCCGGGCGTGCAGGGCGCTGTGGACGTGGTCCAGCATCCGGTTGAGCGCGGCGCCGACCTGGCCGACCTCGGTGTGGGGGTCGGTCTCCGACTCGGGGACCCGCTCGCTGAGGTTGACCTCGCCGGTGTGCAGGGGCAGTTCGGAGACGCGGGTGGCCGTGGCGGCGACGCGGCGCAGGGGGCGGGTGGCGACGCCGACGAGCACGTAACCGGCGAGGACGGCGGCGCCCAGGCCGGCGGCGGTGACGCTGATCTCGACGATGATCAGCGTGTTGATGGTGCTGTCGGCCTCCGTGGTGGGGATGGCCACGTAGTAGGAGTACGTGCCGTTGGTGGTGTAGGTGACCTGGTAGGTGCCGAGCCCGGGGAGGTCCACCGTGTGGATCCTGTTGTCCTGGGGGACGGAGTTGAGCGCCTTCTCCTGGGCGTCCGTGAGGGCCTTGGCGGTCATCGCGAAGTTGCCCGAGGAGTCGGACTTCACACCGCGCTGGGACTCGGTGATGGTGCCGTTCACCACCTTGGCCGCGATCGTGCCGTCGGGCTGCGGGCCCATGGTGACGAACTGGTTGAGCTTCGTCTCGGTCTGCTGCTTCTTCTTGTCCTGGCCGCCGCCGGGCAGACCGCTGTCCTCGCTCACCGGCGGTCCCCCGAAGTCCCGGGGCGCCACCCGCGCGGCGACCTCGCCCAGCCGGCCGTTCAGCTGGTCGTACAGGTGCGAACGCAGGGCCAGCGTCGTCACGGTGCCGATCACCGCGCACACCACCGCGATCAGCACCACGGACGCGACGACGAGCCGCGTCCGCAGGGTGCGCGGCTGGCGCACCCGTCGCTGCTGCGCACGCGGCCGTCGTCGCCCGCTCATGACGCCGCGGGCTTGATCAGGTAACCGGCGCCACGCCGGGTGTGGATCATGGGCTCGCGACCCGCGTCGATCTTGCGTCGCAGGTAGGAGATGTAGAGCTCGACCACGTTGGCCTGCCCGCCGAAGTCGTAGGACCAGACCCGGTCCAGGATCTGCGCCTTGCTCAGGACACGCCGGGGATTACGCATCAGGAAGCGCAGGAGTTCGAACTCGGTGGCGGTGAGGTGGATGCTCTCGCCGGCCCGCGACACCTCGTGGCTGTCCTCGTCGAGGGTCAGGTCCCCGACGACCAGCACGGAGTCGGAGCGGCGGTCGGCGGCACCGGAGCGGCGGATGAGGCCGCGCAGCCGGGCGACGACCTCTTCGAGGCTGAACGGCTTGGTGACGTAGTCGTCGCCGCCGGCGGTGAGACCGGCGATGCGGTCCTCGACGGCGTCCTTGGCGGTGAGGAAGAGGACGGGGACGTCCGGGAGCTCGCGGCGCAGGCGCCCCAGGACGGTCAGGCCGTCCATGTCGGGCAGCATCATGTCCAGGACGACGGCGTCGGGCCGGAACTCCCGGGCGGTCTGGATGGCGCCCGTGCCATCTCCGGCGGCCCTGATCTGCCAGCCCTCGTAGCGGAGGGCCATGGACAGCAGCTCGGTGATCGACAACTCGTCGTCCACCACAAGCACTCGGACGGGGCTCCCGTCCGGCCTCAGCAGTTCGGTGCGCCCCTGGGGCGAGGTCGTGGTCATGGTGGAAACCCTGTCTGGATCCTCTGAGAGCACCCTTTCGGCAACCTGTGAATTGCCTGAGAAACGCACAGGCGCCTCTCAGGGAACCCCTGGGAAGCTCTCGCCCGACGGCATCCGGCCCGGCCCGCGTCCATCATGTGCGGGTCAAGGTGATCAGGGCGTAAAGCCTGGCTGTGCGCCAGGGAGTTACGGCTTCGGGAGTCCGAACAGCCGTGCCCCGTTGTCGTGGCAGACGGCTCGCAGCCACTCCGCCCCGAGGTCCAGCCGCTCCAGGGCGTGCAACTGGTGCAGATACGGATACGGGATGTTGGGAAAGTCGCTGCCCAGCAGGACCCGGTCCCCCAGGGCGGCCAGCCTCGGCAGCGCTCGCCGCGGGAACGGCGCGAACCGCTCGCTGAAGTCCGTGAACGCCATCGTCGTGTCCAGCCGCACCTCCTCGTACCGCTCGGCCAGGTCCAGGAAGTCCTCGTACTCCGGCATGCCCATGTGCGCGACGACCAGCCGCAGCCGGGGATGCCGGGCCAGTACCCGGGCGATCGGCTCGGGCCCGGTGTGCCTGCCGGGCGCCGGCCCGGAACCGCAGTGGATCACCACGGGTGTCCCCGCCTCGGCGAGCAGCCCCCACGCCGGGTCGAGGAGCCCGTCCGCGGGGTCGTACGCGCCCACCTGCACGTGCGCCTTGAAGACCCGCGCCCCCGCCTCGACCGCCTCCGCGACGTACCGCTCGACGCCGGGTTCGGGAAACAGCGTCGAGGTGTGCAGGCAGTCGGGGGTGCGGCGGGCGAAGTCCACGGCCCAGCCGTTGAGCCACTCGGCCATGCCCGCCTTGTGTGGATAGAGCATCGCCGTGAAGGCCCGCACCCCGAAGCCCCGCAGGACGGCGAGCCGTTCGTCCTCCTCCTGCCGGTAGGTGATCGGCCACTCGACCCCGCCCGTCAGCGGCCCGAGCGCGTCGAAGTACCCCCAGACCTTGCGCAGCACCCGCTCCGGCATGAAATGGGTGTGCACGTCGACGATCCCCGGCAGCCCGAGCCGCTCCCGGAACCGCCGCACCCCGGCGCTCTCAGCCATACCTCGCCGCCTCACGACAACGTCCTCGCCGACCGCCGCCGACCGGATGGCGGCGCCGTCACCTCACCACAGGCGACCCCCGTCCGCCCGAGCCGTCAGAACAACCCGTCCTGCACCCCGGCCGCTTCCCCGGACCTGAGCTCCCGCACGGGAGCGGTGACGTCCTCGCCGTCCCGGGCGGCGACGAGGTCCCACCCCGTCATCAGGCGGGTGTCGAGCACGACGACCCCGCGCCCGGTCGCCAGATGCAGGTCGGGCCCGGCTGCGGCCAGCAGCTCGCCGCCCACCGAGGTGCCCGCGGCCAGCTCGCCGACCTCTCCGACGGCGGCCGGCAGCCCCGCCAGGCCGAACACCTCCACATGGTCCACGACCCGGCACGGCTCCCGCCGCAGCGACTCCGGCCAGGCCGGCAGCCCGACGGCTCGCGCGTGCAGGTCCTCGACCTCGGCCGCACGGTCCTTCGCCGACGCCGGCAGCCGGGACCGCACCGCCCGCTTCTCGCCGTACGGAATCCGGTCCGGCACCCGCAGGGCGGCCCGCAGCAGCTCCTCCGTGCGCCGGGCGGCCATCAGCGGACCGAGCCCCAGCCAGCTGAAGCAGACGGCACCCTGCTCAAGCAGCCGCGCTGAGCCCCGCTCCCCGGCCGTGATCCCGACCTTGACCATGCCGGGCCCGAACCAGGCCAGATATACGTGGTACGGCCGCGGGTCGTCGGCGATCGTGTCGGCGGCCACCGAGTGCGCCCGGTCCAGCCGCGCGCACTCCTCGCACCGCGCCCCCGTGCTCCGTGCCGGCACGATCGCCCGTACCGGACACGGATGTCCCCGTGCTCCCACGCATCCCCGCACACCCCCGTCCGCGACCCCGAAGGCCACTCGCTTTTCCCGGGTCAGCGGGCTGTGCCGCCCGCCGTCCCACACCAGCACGGGACCGCCTGCCGCCCACCGCAGCCCCGAGCACCTCCATGCCTGTGCCATCCCTCACGACACTAGACGGCCCCACTGACAACGGCCGTTCACCTGCGGCTTTCCGCAGAGACCGGGGAGGCGGTGACCGCGTCGGCGGCAGCGGAAACGGCCACGTCGGGAACTGCCCGCCTGCGCCCCCGCCCCGCCAGTCGGCACCCCACGCAGCCGGGATGTCCTTCCCGGGCGCTCAGATCCCGCACCCGCCACCCCCACTCCCGCCGATCCCGGCGCCCGGGCGGCTTGCCCCACCCCGCCAGATGCAGGGCCCACGTGACCAGCACGCTCACCGCCACGACCCCGAGCCCGGCGAGCAGCACCGCCGCCGACGCCGTACACACCCCCAGTCCCAGCACCACCGCCCCGAGCGTCGCGATCCCGAAACCGGTCCACCCGGCGACCGTGTGCCCCTCGTCATACTGGTGCGCGCCCATGCGCCCGCCTCCCCGCGGCATCCGACGACAGCAGAATCTCTCACGCCGTAAGAAATTTAGCGCAGAAACCTCTCACGCACTAAGGGAATCAGGGAACTCCGGAATGCAAGCCAAGCCGCGCCCGCCCGCCACCCCGGCCGAGGCCCTCTCCGCGATGGACCACCTCATCGCGACGAGCATGATCGGCCAGCAGGAGATGGCCCAGCAGGTCGGCCTGAGCGTCACCGACCTGACCTGCTTCGGCTATGTCATCGAGGCCGGCGAGAACCTCCTCACCGCCGGCGACCTGGCCGCCCGCGCCCACGTCACGACCGGCGCGGTGACCGGCATCCTCAATCGCCTCGAACGCGCCGGCTACGTCACCCGCCGCCCCGACCCGGCCGACCGCCGCCGCGTCCGCGTGGCCGCGCGGCCGGAGGCGGAGGCACGGGTCCGCGAGGTCTACGAGCCGTACTACGCCCGCCTGACGGAGCTGTTCGCCGACTACTCCCCCGCCGAGATCGCGGTCCTGACGGACTGGTTCCGGCGCGCGAGCGCGCTGGCCGCGGCCTACCTGGAGGAGCACTGCGGTTGAGGCACCGGGGGTGAGCAACCCGCCGGAGGTGGGGTCCGCCACACCCCGGCTCCGGGAGGCGGCTTCATGGCCGCGGCATACGGGCCACGGCATCGTGGAACCCGACGGACCACTCAGGCTCCGGCCCCCTCCGAAAGGAACCCGGCCATGAAGTCACCGCTTTCCCCGCAGGCGTCCGGCGAGGGTGACCTCACCCCGCTGCTCACCGCCTGGGACCTGGCCCACCCGGACCCCGCCGACCCCGAGTGGCGCCACCTCCTGGACGAACTCGCCCACCCGCGCACCACCGAGGCGTTCCACCGCCTGGCCGAAACCGGTGGCGACGCCGTCCCCATGACGCGCCTCACACGAACCTGACGCCACGCCAAACGACAAAGGCCCCGGATCACTCCGGGGCCTCTGATCTGTGCGCACTCGGCAGGATTCGAACCTGCAACCTTCTGATCCGTAGTCAGATGCTCTATCCGTTAAGCTACGAGTGCTTGTTCTGTTTTCTGCCGGTCCTGGTCCTTTCGGGCCGTTCGCGGCGACAGGAAGAACATTACATGACTGCCGCCGCCATGTGAAATCCGTTTGGTCCACCCCTTGTGAGCTGGGAAAACGCCTTCAACGGCGGCGACGAACGACGAAGCCCCGGTCGGGTGGACCGGGGCTTCGGTGATCGTTGCGCGGAGGCGGAGGGATTTGAACCCTCGATGGGCTTTAAGGCCCAAACCGCATTAGCAGTGTGTTGGGGTTCGTCTGGTTATGACGGACCCCGACCTGCCTAGGCGCTCCGCCGCAGGTAGGGCCCGGAATGCCATCCGACGTGGTTGACCCCCGTCGGACGGCGTCCGGGCCTCTTGGTGCCAACGCCGTGCCATCAACAGCGCGGCACCGCGCGCTACTTCGAGGGGTCCGGGCCTGCGGCTTCGTCGCCCTCGTCGGGGCCGGCCAGGACGATGCGCCGCACCTGCTGACGGGTGTAGCCGGTCACCTCGCAGATGTCTTTCTGGGGGAGCTCGTCGGCGTCCGCCTGCCGGATGGCTGCGGCCAGCTCTTTGCGGAGGATGTCCGCCCGCGTCTCGGCTTCCCTGAACCGGCGCGCGATGTGCTCCAGAGATCGCTTGTCCATGACACTCAGTGTTCCATTCGCCATCATGGAACATGACGTTACTCATGATCCGTGGAGATTACTAGGCCAGAACCCTTTGACAGGGAACACGATGTTCCCTAGAGTGGAGTTGTCGGAAGGGAAACCGGACGACAACGCAAGCGGCCCCCGGCGGTGCGTCAACACCGGCCGAGGGCCTGACGGAACACCTTGATCTCACCAAGGAGCCCGCTATGGCACATGCTGCCATCCGTACCGAGCGCCGCACGCACCGCCGTGCTCTTCGCGCCATCGTCCGGGACCGCTCGGCCGCGACTCGTCTCGCCGCCAGCTGCCACCGCCGCCCCCGCTCCCTCGCCACTGTCGCCATCGCGGCCGGCGTCGAGAAGACCACCGCCACCGGCTGTGCGAACGGCCTGCGCACCGTGGCCAAGCGCCTCGGCGTCACCCCGGCCCAGACGGCCCGCACCCGCCGCACCATCGCCGGCGGCCGCACGCACCGCACGCACACCGTCGGCCGGTACACCCTCCGGCAGGTCGCCCGACTCACCGCCGCCTACCGGCCCCGTAAGCCGGAGTACCGCGCCGCAGTCGCCCTGATCGCCGCGTTCGCCGGGGGTGCCGCGTGAACGCCATCACCAAGAACACCAGTTACCCGCTGCCCGGGGCGAGGTCGGGTCACCGCATCGTTCCCGCCACGGTCGGTAAGGCCGGCAGCGAGCAGACCATCTACGTCGAATGCCCCGCGTGGTGCACCGTCGACCACACGAAGCGTGTCGCGTTCGCCGAGGACATCAGCCACGACGGGCAGCGCACGGCGCTGACCCTCACCGGCCAGCACCCGGCGTGGGCGCCGCTGGAGGTGTACCTGTCGTGGTGGCCCTCCAACGGCAAGGGCGAAGAGCGTCCGCTCCTGGCGGTCGACCTCGACAGCGAGGTCGAGACGTACGGGCGTACGGCGGCGCTGGCGATGGCGGACCAGCTGGTCGCGTTCGCCGCCGACGTCCGCCGTCTGGCGCAGGCCCTCCCCGACGACAGGCCTATCCCGATCCGTAGCCAGGCCGACGAGGCGCTGCGCCGCATCCGCGGGGGGCAGGCATGAACACCTACCGCCTCGACGAGCTCATCGCCGCCATCCCGGGCGCCTCGCATGAGGCCATGCAAGCAGCCCTGCCCGACCGGTACAGCCCCGAGCTGGCCGACGAGTTCGCCGCGCACATGATCGCCGAGTTGGAGCGGCGGCGGCCCGTCATCGAGCAGGGGGTGACGGCATGACGCCCGTCCCCGGCAGCGAGGCCCGCGACCTTCGTGACCTCCTGGCCGCTGTTCTTGACGCCCTCACCCTCGACTACGGCGTCGACGACTACGGCGAGCGGCTCAAAGTGCGCGCCGGCCTCGCGAAGATCGTCCTGCGTGACGGCCTCGACGAGGCGGATCGGATCGGATGGAACGCCGACTGGCTTCGCGGGAAGCTGCGCGCCGAGGAGGCCGACGCCGAAGCCAAGGCCGTCCGCCGCTCCGTCGACGCCCAGTTCCCCGTGGTCGCCGCGTTCCTCGCTACCGAGCGGGGTGAGCGCCCGTGAGCAGCGAACCCCGCACCGCCGTCGTCAACGTGTTCGTCACCAGGCCCCTGGAGATCGACGAACCCGACTGGTGCACCGGCCACCCGACCGACGCCCTCGCCCAGTACAAGGTCGACATCACCCACTACGGGCCCGAGCACACCATCCAGGTCAACGGGATCGAGACGCTCAAGGCGATGCTCGCCTCATCGCCGTTCTCCCAGCACTCCCCCGGCCCCGTCCTGTACATCGAAGAGGGCAACCTCACCGGCTCCTACGCCCCCAACGAGGTCGACCAACTCGCTGACGCCCTCGTCGAGACAGCCGACCAGCTACGCGCCCTCGGCCGGCAGCTCGCCGAGATCCTCGCCGGAGGCACGGCGTGAGCAACCTCAACCAGGTCGGCACCTGGGTCCGCCGCGGCTCGCTCGCCGCCGGCATCGCCTTCACCGCGACCGCCGAGTACGAGCTCGCCCGCCGCCTCGGCGCCCAGCCGCCGATCGCAGTCATGCTGCCGCTCGCCCTCGACTGCTACGTGATCGCCGCACTGCGCTGGTTCCGGGCCTTCGACATCGCCCTGTCCCTCGCCCTCATGGGCGCCGCGCAGGTCGCCGCCCACGCCCTTGAAGCGGGCGTCATCAAGGTCAGCCTCGACCTCGTCACCGTCGTCTCCCTGCTCGTCCCGATCAGCCTGTGGCGGACGCACGCGCTCGCCAGGCAGACGCCACGGGACGCCACCCCGCCCGCCACCGTCCCGCCCGTCCCCGAGACTCCGCCGGACGTCCAGCAGGACATCGAGTACACCCTCGACCGGAACGAGCAGCAGGACACCGGTGAGACGCTCGCACTCGGCCCCGGGACGGGCCAGGACACCGAGGACGCTCCCACGCCCCCGCCCGTCCTGCTCACGTCCAAGGACGTCGCCGACCGGTACGGCGTCGATCCCTCCACCGTCCGCTCCTGGGTCGCCAACGGGACGCTCAAGGTCCACGACAAGACGCCCCGCGGCCACAACCTCTTCCACCCCGACGAGCTCCCCCAGGAGGCCCGGTCATGAAATGGATCCTCGCCGGCGTGCTGCTCGGGCTGCTCCTGGTCCTCTGCCCCGAGCTGCTGCTCGCCGCCGCCGCGAACTCGCTCGTCGTCGCCTTCATCCTCGGCTTCGCCCTCCGCCCGGTTATCACCCGCAAGGTCCGGGGGTGGGCGCGATGACCGAGCCCACCCCGCTCGACAAGGCGGAAGCCGCGGTGAGGGAGGCGTCCGCGGACACCGACGTCGTCCGCATCGTCGCCGCCGTCCTCGCCGCCCAGCAGGCCATGCAGGGTCAGCAGCCCGCCGCGCCTGCCTGCCAGCACCAGCACGAGCGCCGGCCTGGCCGCAGCACCGGCGAGTGGCTGGCCATCGGCTGCGCCGTGTGCGTCGGTGGCGTCGGCATCGCCTTCGCCTCGATCGCGATCGCCATCGGCGGGATCTCCGTCGCGATCCTCGCCCTCGTCCTGCGCTCGATGTGGCGCGACTACCAGAAGGGCCGCTGACATGGGCCTCTTCCGCCGCACCGAGACCCCGGACGACGACGACCAGCGCACCCGCCGCCTCATGGACGCAGGTGACACCGCCTTCGATGACGAGGAGTCCGACTTCTCCCGCGTCGTGATGAACGGCCTCGGCTCCGACGTCGCCGCCGACCCGTACCCGCCCGCCGGACACGGCTACCCCCGCCGCGACTGAGGGAGCGCCATGGCCACCACCGGCAAGGTCCGCATCGTCGCGTGCGAGGACGACCCGCGCGCGGCCGGGAAGACCGGCACCGTCATCGACGAGGCCACGCCCGGCAAGCTCACCGCCGGCCGCTACACGGTGAAGGTCGATGCCTTCTGGATCGGCACCGTCCTGTGCCACTCACACGAGATCCGCCCCATCTGACCAGGGAGTACCCCCATGTCCTTCGAGATCCGCAAGCGCCCCAAGCCGCAGTCGAACGGCCACGCCTGCTTCCGCTGCGGGCGGCCCGCCACCCGCTTCATCACCGTCGGCTTCTTCGGTGGCCGCAGGGTCCCCGTCTGCGACAGCAACCGCCACTGACCAGGAGGAACCCCGTGGACATGACCCGCAACCAGGCCATCGGCGAGGCCCGCATGGCTGCCGCCCGCGCCAAGAACCTCGCCGCATACACGGAGAGCGCCGCGCAGAGCGGCGACCCCAACCACTACGCCCGGACTGAGCGGCTCGCCGCGGCCGGCGCCTTGTGGGCCGACACTGCCCGCGCCTACGCCACTCTCGCCCAGGCCCTGCCCGAACCGGCCGAGGCCGACGACGACACGCAGGAGGCCTGACCGATGGCCGACGACCTCAGCTGGTCCGACTTCACTGGCGGCGAGAAGGCCCGCCTGGTCGCCCTGCACGCCCGGATGCTCAAGAGGGGCGTCGCCGGGCCCACGGTCGACCTCAGCGACCTGCAGCGCCGCGTGAAGCGCATCGAGAAGGACGCGCTGCGCCGCAAGACCAAGAAGTGACCACGCCCCGGGGCGGCCGTCCACGGCCAAGCGACCGGCCGCCCCGGGCCTCCCGCAACCCAGCAAGGAGCAGGAAGAGCCAGCATGACAGTCGACCTCGTCAAGGCGTCACCCGACGCCACCGAACCCGCCAAGGACACCACGGACGCGCCCACCGACGACGCGTCCTCCAGTCGTCCCGCCCGCCGCCGCGCCCGCTACCTCCGCCTCGCCCGCGCCGCCCTCGCCGACGAGCGCGTCCGCACGACAAGCCGCGTCGCCGTCCGCCACGCGTCCTACATCGCCGGCGGAAGCCGCGTCGTAGGACGCCGCGTCTGGGACAGCCGCACCGCGTCCCGATACGAGCGCATGATCCGCGCCGCCGAAGCCGCCGGCCTCATGGACGAGGTCAAGGAGTGGGAAGCCCGCGCGCAGACCTACCGGGCCGCCCGGCACCGCCGCCGCATGGACATGATCCGCACCATGATCTACGCCCCCAAGGCCATCGGCTACGCCACCGCCACCGGCACGGGCGTCCTGCTCATGCTCGGCATCCTCCTCGCCTGGGCCAACCACGACGTCCACGACGTCCTCACCCCCATCGCGACCGTCATCGACCTGGTCCGGTGGTGCGCGTTCATCGGCGGCATCGTCTGGGATCCCATGCTGTTCGCCGCCCCGTGGATCGGCCTCGCCGCCGTCTGGGCCGTCGGCCGACACCAGCACACCGCACCCCAGTGGGCGCTCCCCGTCAAGGACCGCGACATGGGCGGCCCCATCACCCCCTCCATCGTGGTCACCGCCTTCCGTGACCTGGGCATCGCCGCCCTGCGCAAGGCGATCGAGGGCATGGGCGACGTCGGCGCCGCCATGCTTTCCCCCATCCGTATCGCCGGGTGCGGTGTCGAGGTCGACGTCACCCTGCCGTCCGGGGTGTCCACGGAAGAGATCCAAAACCGGCGCCGCAAGCTCGCCGAGAACCTCAACCGGCACGAGCACGAGGTATTCATCACCATCCCGCCCGCGCCGCGCACCGTGCGCCTGTGGATCGCCGACAGCGGCGCCCTCGACGAACCCATCGGCGTCTCGCCGCTGATGCTCACCGACGACGTGCAGGCCGACTACTACACGGGCTCTGCACCGTGGGGACAGAACCTGCGCGGCGACCTGGTCGACGTCAGCGTCTTCCAACGGCACATCCTGCTCACCGGCCTGTCCAACCAGGGCAAGACCGCCGCCTTGCGCGCGCTGGCGCTGTGGCTGATGTTCGACGAGACCGTCGACTTCTACATCGCCGACCTCAAGGGCGTCGGCGACTGGCGTGGCTTCCTCGGCCTGGCCCAGGTCCTCATCCAGGGCCCCACCGACGAGCACGTCGCGCAGGCCACCGACATGGTCGAGTGGGGCGTCGAGGAGATGCAAAAGCGCATCGCCCTGCTGGAAGAGTCCGGCGCCACCGACGGCGTCACCCGCGACATGGCGCGCTCCGACCCGCGCTTTAGGCCGATCGTGCTCATCGTCGACGAGGCCCAGGTCGCCTACGGCTGCGGGGCGAAGAGCCCTGACGGTCGCCCGTATGGCGGCAGCAAGGCGACCAGCCGCTACTTCCAGGCCGTCAAGAAGATCCACGACCAGGGCCGTGCCGTGAACGTCACCATCTGGGAGGGCACGCAGGACCCGACGGACGAAAACCTGCCCAAGCGGTCCCGCGAGGGCAACCACATCCGCGGCTCGCTCGTCCTGGGCACGGAGTCGCAGGCGAAGATGGCGCTCGGCGAGGCCCCGGTCGAGGCCGGCGCCGCCCCGCACAAGCTGCGCCGCGACATCGACCGCGGAACCCTGGTCGTCGCCGGCGGCGTGAAGATGGAGCCCGGCCAGGTGTCCGTGACCGTGCGCACCTACTTCATCTCCGGCACGGACGCCGTGACCCTCACAGACCGGGCCAAGGAGCGCAGGCACGGCGTCACCACCGTGCAGAAGCTCAACGTCGAGCGGCCCGTCGACTACCTCACCGACATCTGCGCCGTCCTGGGCCAAGAGGCCCGGGTACGCACGCAGGAGGTGCTGCACCGGCTGCGCACGCGCAACGACGCCGTCTACGCCGACTGGACGTTCGCCGACCTGAAGGCCCAGTTGGAGCCCTGGGGTGCCGAGTCGTACAAGAGCGACGGTGTCATGGTGGTCGCCCGGGACCGTGTCGAGGACGCCATCCTGGCGCGTCTCGAAGCCGCCAACGACGACTCCGACGATCAGGGAGGCGACGAGAACTGAGGGAGTTCTCCCTGACTGCCTCCCTGCCCTGCCTCCCTGTGTTGACCTGCGGATAGTGCGCTCAGGGAGGCGAGGGAGGGCAGGGAGGAACCTGCTGAGGGAAACGGGAAACAGGCGCTTCCGCCACGCCCCTCGTGCCTCCCTCCCTGACACATGATGGGGCCATGGAGTCGCAGATGATCCGGCCCGGCCCCCTCACCGCCCACCAGACCGCCAAAGCCCTCGGCATCGGCCTGCCCGCCGTCCGCAAGCTCGTCCAACGCGGCAAGCTGAGCCGCTCCGGCGGCACCGAACGCAGGCACTGGGAAGACCGAGCGCTACCGCCGGACTGGTGAAACCGTTGAGATCGACGGTGTCTCGCGCATCGTGTTCGAGTAGGACAGCAACGACAAAGGCCCCCGCCTCGGACGTCGAGGACGGGGGCCTCTTGCATGCCCGGCCGCGATGCCCGTCAGGGCCGCGGGCGCACCGTCCGCTGCACCCGGCTGATCACGTTCTGTGCGTCGGCGCCGTACACCGCCGATTCCCTGAGCGTGTTCCACACCCGCTGGTAGGTGGCTACGCTGTCGGCGTCGTCGAGCCAGATCTCCGCATGCCAGTCCTCGGCGATGACGAGCCGGTCGTCCAGGACCCAGAACCCGTTCGCCGTCGGGATCTTCAGCGAAGCGCCGAGCGGGATGATGCCCAACTCCACTGTGTCCATCCCGACCAGGCCCGCGAGGCGGTCAAGCTGCGCGGCCAGGACCGAGGGCGCGCAGATCAGAGCATGGAGAGCCGCCTCCCACACCAGGGCGTGGAAGATGCGGCCGCCCTGGTGCAGCCACTGCTGGCGCAGGATGCGGGTACGGACGGCCTCTTCGGTGTCCCGCACGGAGCCGTACAGGTCGGCGTACCGCACGAACACGGCGCGGGCGTAGTCGGCGGTCTGGAGCATGCCGGGGATGACGGACTCTTCCCACGCGTAGATGGTGCGGGAGCGGTCGACTTCCAGGTTCCACACGTCCTGTACCGGGCGGTGGCCGGCGGCGAGCTGGCGGCGCCAGGATCGGATGTGGGACTCGAAGCCCTTGAGGCGGGCGTTCAGTTCGGCGAAGACGTCGGGCTGGCCGACGGCTGCGGCCCATGCCCGTAGGTCGTCGGAGGTGGCGGTCTGGCGGCCGTTCTCCAGCTTGTAGATCTTTGAGTGGGGCCAGCCGAGGCGTGCGGCGAGCTGGGGGCCGGTGAGCCGTCCGGCGGGCCCGGTCAGCCGAAGGTCACGCAAGCGCGCTCCGAGGGCTTCCCGGGCCTGCTGGTAGTCCGTGCTCACCGGCGGCTTGTCAGGACGTGCGCAGGCCAGCGGCGAACTCGCCGCAGGGGATGGCGTCGTGCATGGCGACGTCGCGGAGCTGGCAGTACCGCAGCACTTCGGCCGGGTCGGTGATGATCTCGACGTCGTGGAACACGTCCTGGTCGTCGAAGTTGAGGCGGGCGACCATCCGACTGTCGAAGATCCAGAAGTCTTCCGCAGGCAGCAGCCGCGCGTCCGCTTCACTGCGGGGCAGGCAGCGGATGTCCTCGCCAGCCGCGGTGTTGCGGGGCGAGTCGGCGAGGAGGAACAGCTGTCCTTCGGTCGGCGGCTCGTCGACGATGCGGACGCGGCCGATCGTCTTCCCGGCGAGGGTCTGCGCGCGGATGTTCCGTGACCAGTCGTCGTCGTAGTCGAGGGTGATGCTGCCAGTCTCGACGAACTCCGCGTAGGTGGGGTCCTCGCGGTCGGAGGCGTAGCCGCGGCGGGTCTCCAGCCTCCAGGCGGTGTGCTCGAAGGTGTGGAAGAGCCGGCCGAACTCGTCCAAGTCGATGATCTTCGGCACGCGGTGCAGCTCCTTGGGGCCGTGGTTGACGAGGAGTTCGGCCGGCACGACCACGGCCGTGTCGCCGGGGCCGAAGTGCTTGAGGCGGGCGAGGTCGTCGGGGTCGGTGAGCGGCCGCCCCTGGACGATGACCTCGCCGGAGTCGACGTCGGTGTGGAGCGCTGGGCAGCCGCCGTTCTTGCTGTCCGTGCCGTTGAAGATGAGCCGTCGTGCCACGGTGCCTCCCTCGGTGTGGGACTGGTCCCCATCAGCATCACCGCAGCGACCAGGCCGATCTACCACCTGCTCACCCCTGTTTGCGACCATCCGAGAACATTCCAGCAGCCAACGAGAACATTCGAGACCACGGCCTCGCAGGTGTCAACACGCCCTCCGTACGGTCCCGTTCATGACCTCGGCACCCGAGATGCACGACGCATCCAACGTCGACCCGTTCACGGCGGCGGAGTCCCTCCGGGCGGCTCTCGACCGAGTCGGCATCGTCCTGCCGTCCCTCGGCGTCGATCCGCAGTCCACCCCGCGACTGCGCCTGGTGGAACTCGGCCGCGTCCGCCCGGACGTCGCGCTGCGGCTCGCGCATGCGCTTCGACAGGAGACGGCCTCGTGAGCCTGCACCCGCCGATGCGGTTCGCCGCGCTCTTCGAGGCCGGGGACGCGTGGCTCGCCGACTGCTCCGCGCACCCGGACCTCGCCCACGCGGCGTGGGACTCCGAGCTCCTTGCCCCGATCGTCACCGGCCGGGACTGGCTTGCGGTCGAGGCCCGCCTCGTCACCACGGTGTACGCCCTCGACCGCATCCCAGCTCGCAAGCGCGGCCCGGTCGTCGCCGACGCACCAGACGACAAGGCGTGGTGGCTCGTACCGCCCGCCGCCGCCGAGGAACTCGCCGACGTCCGCCAGCTCACCGTCCGGCCCGCGGACTGGGTACTGCGCTGCCCGCCGACGGGCTGGCAGATCGACGGCCGGTTCTGGCTGAGCCGCCCCGACGGGTCGGGCCACCTCACTGATCCTGCTGTGCTCGCCGCCGCGTTCGGCCCCGGCGGGCGCCGACACCGTACGGAGACCCCATGACGACCACCCCACCCAGAGCACCGGCCGACGTCGACGAGCCAGACCTCGGCGAACTCCTCGTGCAGTCCGCCACCAGCAACCGCGGACGCGCCGCCGCGCAGGCCCTCGCCGACGAGGGCACCCTCCTCACCCACCCGGGAATCCGCGCCGCCCTCGTCACGAAACGCGACGGCCGCATGGTGGCCCGCTTCGAGGGACTGATGGGGCGCCAATACACCCTGGCCCTGGACGACCAGCAGCGTGCCTTCCTCGGCCTGGTGCTGTCCATGGTCGGCATCGGCCACACCCCGCTGACCGCCGTGGAAGACCTCGACGAGAGGCATCTGCTGATCCTGCAACGCGCCATCGTCTCGCTCGCGGGCAACGACCGCATCGCGCTCCCGTAGACCCCCGCGGCCGGCAGTCCCAGACCCTGGCCGGACGCGGGACGGGTGGCCCGCCCTTGCTCCCCCGCAGGGGTGGGCCACTGCATGAAACGCCCGCCCGTCCACAGCACCCCATGCAACAGTGGACGGGCGGGCCCAAGGACGCTCGTCGCGGTCGACCGTTGGGAAGCGCGCCGACCGCGACGAGCAACACCACGCCGGGTCCCGGCGCCGTACACTTCTGGCAACCCTCACAGCGGCCCGTGCTCCGGCCGCCCCTCGGCCCGCCCTCCTGGTGGCGGGCCGCAGTCGTCTCCGGCTGGTCTGCCCGCGACCTGCAAGAACTCATGGGCTACGCCCGCTGGAGCAACCTCACACCCGCACTGAATCGGGCAGTCGCCAGCGCACGCAACCAGGGACTCGACGTGGACGAGGTTTTTCTGCGATCCCAGAAAAACCCCTCTGAGCAGGGAGGACGCCCCCGCGACGCCCCCGCGACGACGGACGTGACCGCAGTCCTCGGCTACGCCAACGGGCGCGACGCGCTCGCCAGCCTTCCCGAGCGGATGCGGAATACCGTCGCCATCCCCGACGGAAACCGGGGCAACCCCAATCGCGCGATCGTCTCCGAGTTCGGCGTCTACCGCCTGATCATGCGTAGCAACCTCCCGTCCGCCGAGCGGTTCCAGGACTGGCTCGCCGAGGAGGTCATCCCTTCGATCCGCCGCACCGGCTCGTTCGGTGCGCCCGCGCCGGCGCTTCCGGATCTGACGACGCCGCAGGGTGTGCTGGCGTTGGCGGAGCAGTTCAAGCAGACGGCGGAGCAGCTCGTGGAGGCGGATGCCCGGATCAAGGAGTTGGAGCCGAAGGCTCTGGTCCACGACATGCTGTTGGCGGCGCAGGAGGGTGACCTGCTGGTGCGGCAGGCGGCGAAGGCGCTGGGCTGGCCAGCGCTGCGGTCTCCTGCTTCCGATCCCGTTTGGACGAGGTGCTCTGCTCTCCTCCAGCCCTGGAGGAGAGCTGTCCGTGTCGGGCGTGGCCGCCTGCAATCTGGCCTTCAGCGAGCCGGGCGGCCGCCTCAGGCCGCTTCATCTCCTCAATCCGAGCTGCGATGGCGAGCCGCTCAGAGACGGTCATGTCCCTGCGGCACGTGTTCTCATCCCGCTCGGCCTTGCGACCGTCACCGTGACGGTCGCAACCGGACGGGGAGACTCACCGCCATGGTGGCGGTCCATCCCCGCTGGCCTGCCTTTTCCGCGGCGCCGCGAAGAAGGTACGCGTCAGTCCCGACCTGTCCCCGACAAAGGGTCCGCACTGGTGCGGACCCCTGACCGCGCGGGGAGCCGGTCTTACCCTCGCCGACGTCGACGCCTGAACCGCCGCGGCGGTACCGGAGGGGTCGGGTGTCCGTCGGGCCAGCGGATCATCTCCGGCTGGTCGCGTTCCTTGATGGCCGCCAGTTCAGCGCCGATACGGCGAGGCACGCGCGGCTCCGACCACTGGTGCATGTCATCGCACTTCAAGACCGACGGAGCGTCGCTGAAGTCCTGAGTGTCGATGACCAACGTCAAGTCCTCATGCTGCGCGCAGACCGGACACACGATCGGTACGCCGCCCTTGTACAGGGGCGGCATGACCAGTTCGGCGATGACGTTCACAGGCTGCTCCCGTGCACGCGCTGCAGGGCCTCAAGGTCGGCGAGTAGCCCCGGCTCGGCCTCGAAGACCTCCGCCAGCAGCAGCGCCGCAAGACGCCGCGGCAGCCCCGCCTCGGGCCACGTGTGACCGCCCGGGCACGTGATGTACGACGGTTCGCCGCTGTGGTCGCCGAGGTCCATCGCAACGACCAGGCGCTCCGTCTCCCGGCAGGTGGGGCACTCGATGACGCAGCCCGAGGTGTGGTCGACGAACGGGCCGGGCATCGGCCAGCGCAGGACGGGTGTGGCACTCATCAGGCACGCTCCCTGTTCCACTTCCGCAGGGCTTCGTTCATGTAGCCCGGCAGGGCGTTGGCCAGGCGCTTCATGGCCTGCGGGTTGGTCAGGTCCATGTTCCCGGTGACGTTGACCTCGAAGTGCTCGATGGTCACCGAGCCGGAGCTACCGCCGCCCTGCTGCATCAGGCGATCGAACGTCGCGGTCTGCTCCGGCGACAGCACGCGCTCGGGCTTCCTGGTCTGCTTGACCACCATCGTGGCGCCGTCCGCCAGCAGTCCCCCGGAGTCGTACTTTGCGGCCGGCGCGAAGCCCCACCGGCTGGTGAACAGCGGGTCGTTGTAGCCGCGGGCACCCTTGCCGACGACGACGCCGGCACCGCCGCGCGATTCGACGTTCACCCCGGCGATCGTGCCCGCGGTGTGGCCCACCCCGGCATTGGTGATGCCGATCATGAAGGGGGAGTTGAGGTTGCGTACCCACCCGGACGGGCCCGAGTTCCCGACGAATGAACCAGTTGCCCACCGGCGGTGCGGCTTCTCCCCGCGGATCACCGACTCGATCGCGCTCATGAACCCGGAGCAGTCCCAGCTCGGGTTGCCGTTGCCCGCCCACTGGTAGGGCAGTCCGGCTTGCGTCTTCGCCCACGCCAGCGCCTTCTGCACTGCCGGGCCACCGACGGCCTTCTTGTCCTCGTTGCCGAACCAGGCGAGCATCCCGTCGACGGCCTTGTTCGCCATGCCCTTGAGGAGGCCGCCCACGCCGCCGCCAGGGATCTGGTCGATGAGGGGCCGCACCAGCGCGGACAGGGCCTTCTGCGCGGCCGTCTTCAGTCCGCCGATGACGAGGTCTTTCGCCCAGTCGGCGACTCCACCGACGGCGTTGCCGATCGCGGAGGTGACGGTGCCGACGATGCCGCCCGACGCGAAGTGCTGTGTCGCGCCTTGGTAGCGGCGGCGTTCTTCCTGCCGTGAGGGGTTCCCGCCGGTCTTCGTGGGGTGGTCGCGGCCGAGCATGGCATCGATGCCGCGGTGGCCGCCGAGGCGGGCGACCTGCTGCTTGGACAGGATACGTTCGCCGGGGGTGAGCATGGCGGGCACGGTGTCGCTGTTGCCGGAGCCGGGTACGACGCCGCCCTTGTTGAAGCCGAGGGAGATCGCCGGAAGGGTGATCTTCGAGGAGATCTTGCCTGCGATGGTGTTCCACATCTTCCGCAGGCCCTGGTTGTAGACGTGGGAGATGACCCATTTCACGGGGGTGGCCATCTTGCTGGTGATGCCGGAGAACAGGGTGCCGGTGCCGTCACGCAGGGCCTTGACCGCGTTCAGCATCCACGTCTTGAACTCGCCCAGCTTGCTGCGGAGGGTCGACAGGCCGGACGACAGTTTCGACGTGGCGGCGCTCCATAGCGACGACCACGTGTTGGTGAACGACGTCTTCAGCCCGGACACCCAGTTCACGACCGATGTCTTCGCGCCGGTGAGCGCCTTCCACAATCCGGACCAGAAGCCGTCCCACTTCGAGCGGGCCGCATTCCACAGCTTGTTCCAGGTGTCGACGACCCACGTCTTCAGCGAGTTGAAGATCTCTTTCGTCTTCGTCCACAACTGCGTGAACCACGAGATGATCGCCTTGACCAGGTCGGGGATGATCGAATGTCCCACGAGCGTGTCGTACAGCCACTGGAACCCGTCGACGATCCAATGCACGACCTTCGTCACGGCATCCGTGAACGTCGTCAACCACCCGATCACCGTCGTAACCGCCGGGACGAGGATGTTGATTGCCCCGGTCAGGACGGTGGTGAGGATGCCCGCGAGGCCGACGATGAGCGGCATCAGCGGGGTGATCACCTGTAGGGCCAGGTCGAGCAGTGCCGTGGCCAGTTGTGCCAGCGGGGGGATCAGCGGCAGCAGTGCCGGATACAACTGCGCGAACATCGGCGCGATCTGCGCGAACAGGCCGGCGAACTGCTGCACCACCGGCACGAGCGCTGTGATCACTGGCGTGAGGAACTGCACCAGCGCCGTGACCAGGACCTTCAGGTTGTCGGCGAAGAGCTTGATGAACGGCGAGAGGGCCGTGACGATCGCGCCGAGCAGGTCACCGATCGGCTTCAGTAGCGGCATGACCGCCTGGACCAGGTTGATGAGCAGGTCCCCGACGTCGGCCAGGACCGGCATCAGCGCGGTGATGATCGGGCCCAGCGCCTTGCCGAGGCCGTCCAAGAGCTGACCGACCACCGGGCCGAGCCGCTCGGCGAGCTGGGTGACGAACGGCGCCAATTGCGCCAGCAGCGGCAGCACCGCCTGAATCGCCTGGCCGACCGCACCCGCAATCAGCTTCCCGATCTCCGACAGCGCTTGGAAGATCGAGGTCAGTGCCTGCTGCACGCCGGGCATGGCAGTGATGCGGCGCAGCTCGGAGAAGACCGAGCCGAGCATGCCGAGGGCGTCACCGCCCGCCGCGCCCGCGGCCTTGAAGATGTTGCCGATCGTGCCCGCGATATCGCCGATCAGGTGGCCGAACTGCTTGGCGATGTCCAGCGCGCCATCGATGGCGTCCTGCAAGGCCCCCGAGGTGAAGGCGTCGGAGAGCTTCTGCGAGATGCTGTCCGCTGCCCCGGCCGCCGCGGTGGTCAGTCGCGTGAACGCGGGCGATGCGGCGATGGACAACTGCGTGAGGCCAGTGATGAACTGGCCGGGGATCCGGGCCAGCGGCTGCAGGCCGGCGTTGAGCCCGTCGAACATCTGCCGCAGCAGACCTGTGCGGCCGAGGTTGGTGACCGCGTCCGCCGCGTTCTTGGCCATGGTGTTGAGCACTCCGGCCGTGCCAGTCAGGCCGGCCCTGAGCGACGGCAGGATGGCCGTGCTCATGGTCGTGAACTTCTGCCCGAGGCCCTGGAACAGCGTGTTTTGGACGTCGAGCTTCAAGGCCCGCCAGGCGGCTGCCTGAGCGATGACCGCGTTCACGAACTCACGGGCGTTGGGAGCGAGCTTGGCGAGCGCGTCGGCGGTCTTGCTGGTGGCCGCGGCGCCCGCTGTCTGCGCGTCGGTCAGGGCCCGGGCGGCGTCGGCTACGCCCTGCTGCGCGTCGGCGATGTCCCGTGCCCCGTCCCGGGCTGCTTTCGCTGCGGCGGCCTGCGCGTCGGCGACGGCCCGCTGGGCGTCGGCAACCCTCTGGGCGCCGTCCTGAGCGGTGCGGGCCTGCTCGGTCTCGGCGTCCTTCAGCGCGCGTGTTTTGTCGGCGACCTGCTCGTTCGCGTCGCTGATCTTCTGCTTGGCGTCGATGACGGTCTTCGATCCTTCGACGCCCGCCTTGTTGGCGTCGGTGGTCTGCTGCTGGAGACGCTCCGTCTCTGTCTGCTGTTCCTGAAGGTTCTGCTTGGCCTTGTCGTACTGGAGTTGCGCCTTGTCGATCTCCTCCTGCGAGGCAGCCGACCCCTTCGCTTTCACCGCGTCGAGGTTTTGCTGCGCGTCCTGCAGGTCCAGCACGGCCTGCCGCTGGTCGAGTTGTGCGTCGGCGAGCCGGTTGTTGAGGTCCTGCAGGTCCTCTGCTGCCTGCTTGCGGGCGTCGTTGAGGTCGAGTTGCGCCTGTCGTGCATCGCGCTGGGCGTCGGCGAGGTCGCGTTCCGCCTGTTCGACTTCCTCCGCCGCGCGCCGGTTGGAGTCCGCAACGTCCTGCACCGTGCTCTTCAGCGACCGCTGCGCGTCCTCGATCTGCCGGGCGGCCTGTACGCGCGCCTCGGCGGCCCTCTCCTCGGCGTCCTTCACGCTCTGCTGGGCCTTGGCGAGGGAGCGCTGCGCGTCCTCGACACGGCGGGTGGCGGAGGTGGCTGCGTTGCCCGACGACACGGCGGGCGCGAACGCGGCCTTGAAGGCGTTACCGATGCCGGAGGTGCCGAGTTTGATGGCGGCGAATGCGGCGCCGAGGCTGAGTACCGCGGGTACGGCGACAGCGGCGGCCGGGCCCATGGCGGCGATGGACTGGGCGAGGGACACGGTCGTGGGGAGGGCCGAGCCGGCGATGGCGGCCCACTTCGCACCGAGCTTGATCAGGTTGGTGAACCATCCGACGATGCCGTCACCGCCTCCGCCTCCGCTGCCGGCGAAGCCCGACAGGTTGGCGCGGATGTGCATGGTGCGGTCGCGGGTGAGGAGAGCGAGGCGGGCCGCCGCGGCCGTGGTGTCTGCGTCGGCCTGGATGGTTACCGAGCGGCGTCGGGTGAGGTTGGCCAGGCTTGCGGCCCCCACCCGGGTATCGACGTCGGCGTCGATGCGGACCTGCCGCCGCCGGATCAGGTTGCTGATCTCGTTCGCTGCTACGCGGGTGTCGACGCTCGCGCGGATGTTCACGACCCGGTCCGCGGTCAGCCGGTCCAGCTTCGCCATCGCGATCCGGTACGCGGCTTCGCTGATCTTGGGGACGATGGAGACCTCAACGTCCTTCAGCCGCAGCCGGGCCAGGGCTGTTTCGTCGAGGTTGAGGCGGACGCCGAGGGTACGCTCGCGCAGGAACCGGTCCAGCTTCGCGGTGGCGTCGCGGTCGTCGAGGTCGAGCCCGACCCTGACCGTGTTCCGCCTGCTCTTCAGGCGGTCCATGGCACGGTCGTAGTTCGACTCGTCGGCCGTGACCTCGACGTAACCCTCCGCGATGCGAAATGAGCCAGCCATCAGACAGCCACCGCCTTCGGCCGGTCATCGGCGAGTAGCGCATCGAGGCTGACGCCGAGCGCGTCGGCGACGGCGTCTGCGACCGGGATGGGCGGCTGCACGCGGCCCTGCTCCCAGCGGTACACGGACCACTCGGACTTCCCGACACGGGCGGCGAGTTGTGCGGCAGACAGGCCACGGCGGGCGCGTTCGGCGCGCAGGCGGGGACCGGAGAAGGAACGCATCGTGGGGACCCCTGGCGGGCGTGAGGGCTGGCGGGAACAGACGAACCGCGCGCGGGCCCGAGTGACCCGCCCGTCCTGCCCTGGCGTTCCCATCACGGTCTGCTGGCCGCGCGGTCCCATCACCCGCTGGCCGTCGCCTGGCTCCGCAGCACCTCGTCCGTGGACATCCGTCCGGGGCGACCATCACGGTCGTGGACTACGGCTGCGGTGTTCTCGGTCGTCCAACTGGAACCATACTCCAGACGACCTACGATTCGAAGACAGAGATTGACTCTTGCCTTCGAATCGATATCGCCGCGATCGTGTGCGGCATGGCATCCACCCCTTCGCCGCGCTGGGCTGTCCTGCCGTCCGGACTCGGCGCCATGCTCCACACAGCCCGCCTCGACGCAGGCCTCTCCCGCGACGCTCTCGCCCACGCCATCGGCGCATCCGCCCACACCGTGGGCTGCCTCGAACGGGAGCGCCGCCCGCCCTCCGAGGAAGTCGCCGAGAGGCTTTGTACGGCGCTCTCGCTGGACGCATGGCGCTCCGCTGTCCTCTTGGCGTCCGCGGTCGACACGGCACAGCTGAGGACGCGCCGCGGTGTACGCCACGTCAACCGGCGGGGCACACCGCCACCGCTCGCCGTCCGGGAACGGATCACCGCCGAGCGGGCCGCCGGCCGCAGTTGGGCGGCCATCGCCCGCGGGCTCAACACCGACGGCGTGCCGACTGCAGAGCGGGGCCAGTGGTGGGCGTCATCCGTCAGCCGTGCCGCCGTCGCCCAACCCCCGTTGTCAGTGCCACCTCCTACCCTTGCCCGGCAGGACCAACGAAAGGTGCCGGATGCCCAGCGTTGAACGGAAGTGCCGACGGTGCGGCCAAAGATGCCGCCGCGGATGGCTGCGCGTACACGAGCAGGGGACCGTCAAGGCGCCAGGCGCCAACCTGTCCACCGACGACGAGACCGTCTACTGCTCCGAACGCTGCCTGCGTACCAGCCTGCTCAACGCGGCCGGCAACATGCAGCTGATCGTCGACCAGCAGCGCGAGATCGACCGGCTGCGCGAGGGCAGGCGCACACAGCGCGAGGATGAAGACTGGCGAGACTCAGAGGCGCTCGAACTGCGGCAGCTACTCAACCGCATCATCGACCAGGCCGAGCCGCTGGCGAACATCGACCCGCGGGCCGCCAGCCCCGAGGACCTTGAGCGGCTGAGGATCGCCGCCAACAACATCCTGCGCCTGGCCGCGCCGTACATCCGTCTGCGCCAGGGCGGCTGAAGACTGCCGGACGCGACTGCGCCCGGCCACCATCGCGGTGACCGGGCGCAATTCTGCGGGGGGCTGAATATCAGGCCGCGTCGTCTCCGTCCTGCGAGCTGCGGCCGTACCACTCGGCCGTCGCCATCCCCGCGGGCTTCGCCGACTGCTTCGGCTCCGTCAGCCGGGCAGCGTGAAGCTCCGCCGTCGGCGTCGTGTTCACCTCGATCTCCTCCGGATCGGGCTGCCCCAACGCGCGGGCCGCATGCCGCTCGGCCGACGTGGCCTTCCTGGTGCGGGTCTTGCGCTCCATCAGCCCTCCCCGCCGTCCAGGGCCAGCGGGCTCGCCACACCCTTCAGCGTCTCGGCGATCAGCTGCAGCTGCATCACGGCCTTCGATCGCCGCCGATCGGCCGGGAACCCGACGCCCACCGGGTTGTCGAACTGCTGGGCATGGTCGGCCATCAGCTGCAGCGCCGCCTCGGCCTCGCCGAGCGCACGGGCCAGCTTCGCCGCTCCGTAGGCGTAGCCCTCAAGGTGCGTCTCACGGTCCGCCCGGGTCGTCGACGACGCCCGGTCGTACACGTCGTGCACCGCACCCCGCAGCGCCTCGGCCGCGTCCCGCCGGGCCGCCGGCGTCTTGGCCTGACGCTCCTTCTCCGCCGCCGCCTCCATGGCGTTCAGCACCTCCAGCGTCTTGGCCGGAACGCGCGAACGGTCACGCGGAAGGCGGAACTCGTGCGTACGGTCTCCGGGCACGCACGCCGACACGATCACGCCGTTGAAGTCGATGGACATGGGTTTCTCCTTGGTGACGATGGTTCTTTCGGGATCCCGAAAGAACGTCTTGGGCATCAGCAGCCGGAGGCCGCCGGCGTCGCATTGCTGTTTGAGTCGAAGAGCGGGGCCACCTCAAATCCCCGCTCCACGAGCGCCCGCAACTTCCGGGCATGCCGGTAGCCAAGACCCTTGGTGCGGGCCGCAGCGAGTTCCTCGCGCCGCCGCTTGTCCTCCGCGGCCTTCCTGCGGGCGGCCTCGATACGGGCCTGTACCTGCTGCTCAACGTGCGAGGTCGGTTCGGTCACGGCCGCTCACGCCCCAACTCCGCTTCAATGGCCGCGTTCCGCGCCTTGGCCTCGGCGAGCGCCATATCGAACTCCCGCTGATACTGGGCCCGCTCCGCCAGCGTCGCGGCCCGGTGCTCATCCAGCGGAGGCACGTCCACGCCCACCCGCCGCTTCGCCTCAATCACCAGCCGATACAGCTCAAACAGCGGCTCCGTGCCCATGGCGCACGCCGGACCGTGATGGGCGCACACCGGCCCTTCGCTCTCCAGCCGGCCGAACTCCAACCAGTCAGCCGCCCGCCCGAGGAACCCTCTCACGCGCCCACCCCCTCCACGAGGCGCAGGTGCCGGGCCACAGCACGGCGAGCGTCGACCATCCGGTCACTCGGGACGCCAGCCGCCGCGAGACCAGCCTCGATCGCGCCGATCACCGCCTCCGCCTGCTGCTCGGTGACCCGGGCCAGCCGCTCCTCGATGTTCAGCCGCGCAATAGCGCCGAGCACGTTCGCAGCCCGGTCCATCGCCCTCTCGTACAGGACGACCTCGGCCCGCAGCTGCTCCGTCCCGTTCGCCCCCCGATACCGCGGCGAATCCAGAGCGTTCACCAGAGCCGCCGTCGACTCCTGCCACGCCAACACCTGACCCGCCAGCTTCAACAGACCCGCCAGCGGATCACCAGCCGGTTCAACATCCAACTCAGCCAGCAACGCGCGCGCCTCCACCTCCAACGTCCGCCGCTCCGCAGCCGCACGAGCCTGAGGCGCCGCACCACCGTGCTTACGGCACACGGACTGTCCACGCATCGGACGATTCCCGCACGGGCCGCCATCCGACCGGTGAGCGGAGCAACGCGGACCCATGGAAGGCCCGTCCTCCGCCGAACCCATGAACGCTGTAGTCATGACGCCTCCGACCCGTCCGTCTGCGCGATGCGGTAGTGGCGGACGCTGAAGGCCGGCCACTCCTCCTCCGTCATGTACCGATGGAAGTTGGGGACGTTGCTCGCGACGGCGGTCCTGCCCTGCCCGTTGACGTACTGGCCGAGGAGCTGGCCGTCCTCGCCGACGGTCCACGCAATCAGTGGGCGTTGGTGGTAGGTGGTTTGGCCATCCGGGTCGAGCCCGGTAAAGACGGCGACGTAGTCGCCGGCGGGAATGAGGTCTGCCATGGGGGACTCCCGTTCAGGCTGTGGTGTGGGTTATCTCTGAGGACACTTCTCGCGGCCAGGACACCCAGGACATCCGCTGACCTGCGCAGGACAGGAAAGGACACCTGTCCTGGACCCCCTCTCGCGCGTCACGCGAAAGAGACTTGATGTCCCTTTTCTCTTAGTTCGTACATATAGAGAGAGGTGCAGTTTTGAAGCCACACAGGGGGTCCAGGACAGGTGTCCTAGGTGTCCTGGACCCCCCAGCAGAGGCCTAGGCGACTGCATAGACCCACCAGTCACCGTCTTCTTCGGCGGTGCGCAATACGCCCTTCGCGACGCCTCGTTCGATCACGCTCGGGAGTTCGCCGCGGTACCGAGAGTGGAACCTCTGAACCAAGTCGGTCCGGCTCATCCGACCGCCAGCACTCGCAAGATGGTCGAGAACCTTCTTCAGGCGGGCCTCCCGCTTCATCGCGGCCGCGTCCAAGGCCTCGTCCTTGCGGGTAGCAAGCTCGATCTCCGCGTCTGCCGCGGCCCTGCGAGCGGCGGCAGCTTCCCGCTCCGCCAAACCGACCAGATCGTCCCGGACAGCGCACGACGTTGCCCACAGCATCCCGGCGAGACGCCAGTCATCCATCGTCATGTGAAACCGGCCGTCGAGGATCGCGAGCAGGGCCGCGAACTTCATCTTCATGACCGGCTCGTGGCCGTTCAGTTCGTCATCGTCGATGCCGCCCGTACGAACCGCGCGCAGTCGCTTCTGCCGCATCTCTGCCGCCACCGCATCCGGCACCCGGAACACGACCGGGCCAGCGTCGTCGTGAGAGTCGTCAAGGCCGGGGAGAGTGATCGTGCCGGGGTGTTTGACCACCTCGTCCGGGATCGTTACGTCTCGGGCCCACATCCACAGGAAGCGCTGCGGCGTGCCCGTGCCAGCGTCCTTCAGCAGGGTTGAGGCGATGGACGGCTGGAGGCCGACGAGGACACCCATGGCGTACGACATGGGCGCCACGTATCGCTTCCGCTCCTGCGTCGCGTTCGTCTGCCCCAACGCCTCGCCCATGGCGGCCCGCCGGATCGTCTCGCCAAGGGTGGAACCGCCGCGTTCCTCAATGTCGCCGATGGACTTTCCCTCGTCGACGTAGACGAACGCGTTGTGGTGGATCTGCCTGCGGATCGCGACCATGACGGGGTCGCCCTTGTGGGGGCCCTTCTGGTGGATTTCGCCGGTGGGTTCTTCGACTGTGCCCATGAAGATCTCGGTGAGACCTTCGCCGGAGCCGATCGGGAGGGCGTCGCGGTCCATCAACCGGTCCGGCGTGGGGAATGCCTCCCGCGCGGCCCTGGCGGACTGACTCTTCCCGGCAGACGGGCCGCCGACCATTGCGACCGGAAGGTTCAGGGAGGCGCGGCCCATAGGGCTCTCTGCGGTGAATCGGTGAGGGATGGCACCCGATACGCGGGCCATGATCGCGCCGAGTGCCGTGTCCGCGGGCAGTAGCTTCGAGTGAGCCAGGCGCCTGATGCCGGCCAGAGACTCGCGAGAGTTCCAGAACTCCAGGGGTAGCTGGGTCGGCGGGATCTCCGCCTGCTCGTCCGCGCACCTTGCAGGGGCGTCCACCGGCACTAGGTCCTCAAGGGTGCCGCCGGCCGCTACATGGTCGGTGAAGTCTTTCGCCCGGTCGGAGACGAGAACGCGGTACCCGATCCCGTGACGATCAAGGGAAGCCGCGACGGTCTCGGCGTGCGTCAACCCGGCATCGTCGTTGTCGGCGATCACAATGACTTCACCCGCGCCCTTCAGCGACTGGGTGTAGTCGTCGCTCCACCCCATGCCGACGCCGCCGGGCATGGTGGTAGCCGTGACGCCCATGGATGCGAGGGTCTCGGTGTCCTTCTCCCCCTCGGTGATGGCGACGATCCCGCCAGCCTGCGCGGCCTGGACGACATCGGGCAGCCGGTACAGGACGCGGCGGATACCGGACGTGCCGAAGTAGCCGTCCCCACTGATCTGCTGGAAGGTCTTCTTCTGGCCAGGGATCTCGATCCGTACGACCTCGAACAGGAGCGCACCGGTCTCATCGCAGTACGGGTAGCTGGCAGCTTCGCCACGAAGGGGCCTTTTCGCCTTGGTTCGGACTCTGGGAGTCTTCGGCGGCGAAGGTTGCGGCCGGGGTCGAGGCGGTGCGGTGGGCCCCCTTTGGCCGCGCTCGCGAGGCTCGTCATACAGATCTGCCACAGTCCACCCGATCGCGATCAGGAAGTCGTCGTCTCCGCCGCACTTGTGGCAGTGGATGTCGACCTTGTCGTCCAGGCGGCGCACGGACACGGTGTCAGGCGAGTCGCCGCCATGGCACAGCCCGCGGACGCGGAAGCTGTCGCCGCGGTCCATGCAGATCGACTCGCCGAGGTCGCGGAGATCGTCACGGAGCCTGGCGATAGCGGTGTAGGCGACGGTCGTCATGCCCCACCGCCGAAGGTGTCGGTGTTGATGGTGTCCTCGGCCTTGCTCTTTGCGACCGTCTCGGCGAGGGCGAGCAGGTCTGCGATCCAGTGGCGGGCGCAGGCGCGGACGGCGCGCGGGGAGGGCTGCTCGTCGAGATGTGCATGGATGCTGTCGAGGACAAGCACCCGCCGTGCGCGTTCGCGGCGGTACTGCGCGAGCAGCTGCTCGCGCTCGTGCATGTCGGAGTCCCCGGCCGCGGTGGCAGCCAGGGTTCCGAGGGCGGGACGGCCGGTCACACGGCCCTCGGCAGACGGGCCGCGCGCAGCTCGGCGCGGACGCCGTTGCGGGCCGGGACGTTGAGAGCGCGCAGTTGTGCGCCGGACTTCCGCGAGCCGCGCCGCATACGGGCGCTGCGGGGGCGGTGGCCGTGGTGCGGGCCGCCGCGCTTCTTCCGCTGGGACTGATATGCGAAGCTGTCCACAGGCGTGGTGCCCTTCTGTGTGGACGTGACCCCGGGATTGCTGGCGAGCGATGACCCGGGGTTCGTCGTTGAACGGTTTCTGCGTCGAGGCCCCTCGCGGTCGTCGGTGCGGCTAACACCGGCGCATACGCGAGGGGTCGTTTCATGCCCCCCGGAGAGGGCGGATGACCGCCGATTCCCCAACCCTGCAACCGCATTGGGTATGCGATGGCAAGGCGTCTGAGCTGGAGATATGCGGGGTCGATGCACATTGCTGCTCGCCCTCGTCGTGCGAGGAAGCGGCCGCGGACTCCGCCGGGTACAGCAGGTTGATCAGGTCCCGCGTCGGAATCTTGATCTTCCGGCCGAGAGTGAGGGTGCGGGTCGCCGTCCACTCGCCGCGCCGAATCTGCGCGTACACGGTGTCCCGGTTGACGCCGAAGATCGATGCCACCGTAGGGACGTCAGTTGTCGGGCCGAGGGCCTCGATCGCCTCGCGGGTCCATGCCGCCATCAGGCCGACTCCCGTCGCTCGCCGATCTGGAGATAGGCCAACGCCTCATCCCGGTCGTAGCGCACGAGCCTGGGCCCGTGCTTGCGAGGGGTGGGGCCGATGCCTGCGCGCGCCCACCGCTCCAGGGTCCGCACGCTGACGCCCACGAGCTCCGCGGTCTGGGCCCTGGTCAGAAATTGTGCTGTCACGGTCGACAAACCCCTTCCGATCGTCCGTCATGGTCGATCGCTGAGGCTCAGTATGGGTGTCGCGTTGTGGGTGGTCAAGTCGCGCCGTGACGGATTAATGTGCCGTCATGGCACTTTCCGCGAATGAGTGGGCGGCGCAGATCGCCAGGCAGGTCGGCCAAGGGATCGCGCACTACCGGCTGCAAGCCAGGGACGTCCAGGGGCGCAAACTCACGGCGCAGGCCCTGGCCGACCGCTGCGCCGCCCTCGGCCTTCCCATGGACCGGACGGTCATCGCCAAGCTGGAGAAGGGGACGCGGCAGACCATCACCGTCGGGGAGGTGATCGTTCTTGCTCGCGCCCTACAGATTCCGCCCGTCGAGCTGCTGTTCCCCATCGGGCGCCAGGAGAACACCGAGGTCTTCCCCGACGAGGTTGTCGACACCTGGTCTGCGGTGCGGTGGTTCACGGGTGAGACGGAGATGATTCCGCAATCGCCCTACGACAACGAGGCCAAGCGCCAGGACAACGAGATTGTGGAGCTGTTCCGGAGGCACGATCGGCTGACTGATGAGTGGTGGACCCAGCGCGACCGACTGGCCACCATCTCGGCAACACGGTCTGAGGCCCTGCACCGGTACCGCACCGAGCCGGACCCCGGCGCCGTCGACGATCACATGCTGCGGCTCGCTGCCGACCGGCTGCATGCGATCGAGGATGAGATGCGCATGCTCCGCCGCGAGATGACCGACAGGGGTCTGACGCCGCCGGCACTCACTCCGGCGACCTCGTTCCTGGCCGATTTGCCGTCGCCCAGCGCACCCGAGTTCCAGGTCGCCTCCATTCCTATGGAACCGCTGTCCCCTGAGACGACGGAACCCAAGGCGGAAGAGTCACCAGATCACAAGGAGGGGGATAACGAGTGAAGCCGTACAAAGCCTGTTCGTGCAGGGACCCGGAAACGAAACGGCTCCTGGGCAAGAAATGCCCGCACCTCAGCAAGAAGGGGCACGGTGGCTGGTACGCCCGCTACGAAGCCCCGAAGTCCGGGGAGGGGAAGCGCCGCCAGCCGCGCATCGGTCCGTACACCACCGAGACGGAGTGCAAGAAGGAGCTGGCGAAGGTGCTCGGCACCGCGGCCAGCCCGAAAGCACACGACGAGCGGAACACAACGTTCGGCGCCTACCTCGAACGCCGTTACGCCTGGCGCGTGTCCGAGGCGGAGACTGGCGAGGGCCTGGCGAAGTCGACGCTGGAGGCCGAGCGCGAGGCCATCGACCTCTACGGACAGCCGGGACTCGGACACATCAAGGTCGTCGACCTCACCGACGAGCACTTCCGTGAGCTGTACGCAGCCATGCGAAAGATCAACCGGCCCGAGGAGCAGGGCGACCGCACGGAGATGCTGCGCCGGCTGAAGGAAGTGCGGGCCGTCCGGCACGGCAAGCGGCTGCACACCCGGCCGATCTCCGAGTCCCGCATCCGACGGGTGCACGCAGTCCTGCACGGCGCACTGACCGACGCGGTGAAGCTGTCCAAGATCCGGCCGGACAACCCGGCGGACGGGGTGTGGCGGTCGAAGGGCGGCAAGAAGAAGAAGGGCCGCATCAAGCCGCTGCTGTGGACCGACGAGCGCGTCGAGCAGTGGCTGAAGACCAACGTCGTCCCGGCGAAGGTGATGGTGTGGACGGCCGCGCAGACAGGCAACTTCCTCGACTTCGCCGACGCCGCCGAGGAGCGGCTGTATCCAGCGCTCCACCTCACCTCGTACTACGGCCCGCGCCGCGGCGAGTTGGTCGCCGCCGAGGAGCAGCACCTGAGCCTTGACCGGGCCCGGCTGCACATCCTCCAGTCGCAGTCGGATGACGAGCTGGACGACACCAAGAGCGAGGCTGGCTGGCGTCAGGTACCCCTCGACCCGGAGACGGTGCGCGTTCACCGGGCGTGGCACAAGCGGAAGCTGGAGGAACGTCTCCGGTGGGGTGAGCTGTACGAGGACTCGGGGCGCGTCTACTGCTACGAGGACGGCAGGGAGTTGAAGCCTGAGTACCTCTCCAGCCGCTTCAACATCCTGATTGAGCGGCACGGCAACATCCGCGCGAGGGCGGCCGAGAAGTGGCCAGTCGAGCGGATCGCCCGCAAGTACCGGACGACCGAGGCGGCCGTCGAGGTGGCCCTCCTGCTGCCGCTGCCCCCGATCCGCTTCCATGATCTGCGTCACGGTGCGGCCACGATGCTGCTCGCGGCCGGCGTGGACGACAAGTTCGTGTCGGAGGTGCTCGGCCACGCGTCGGTGTCCTTCACGAAGGACGTGTACGCGGTCGTCGCGGAGGAGATGGCGGCCGACGCTACGCGCCGGATCGCGGCGTTCATTCCCCGCCAGAATCGCCTTTCAGCGGTTGGTGCCATCACGGTGCCATCTGGGGGCTGAAACCGCCCCTGAACGCGACTCAGGGAGCCCAGCTCTCTTGAGCCGAACTCCCTGGTCAGGTGGCGGAGGCGGAGGGATTTGAACCCTCGATGGGCTTTAAGGCCCAAACCGCATTAGCAGTGCGGCGCCATAGACCGGACTAGGCGACGCCTCCAGCACAGCCGCCCGCGCGAGCGCGAGTGGTGCGTGCAGATGATGACACAGGCGAGCGCCCTGTCACCAATCGGCCTCCACGGTACTAGGCGACAAGGGCGCAGGGCAAAGCCCTTGTCGGCCGCGGCGGCGGGGGCCGGCGCAACGTCCGGGCGGCCCCCGCGTTAGTCAGGGCATGTCACACGTCGTCTCCCCCTCCGGACGCCGGCCCGGCCGGATGGCCGTCGTCGCCGTCAGCGCCGCCGTGTCCGTTCTCGTCCCCCTCGCCCCGCACGCCGTCGCCGCACCCCCGCCCGCCCGGGACGAGGACCGGGCCGGCGGCGTCGGCAGGGATCACGGCGACCACCTCCTCGTCCGGGTGCGGGACGCCGGGGGCGGGAGGGACGGGACGTACGAGGTGTTCTGTCATCCGGGGGGCGGGAGTCATCCCGACGTCGCCGGCGCCTGTCAGGGACTCGACCGGCAGACGCGGTGGGGGCGGGACCTGTTCGCGCCCGTGCCGGAGGGCAGCATGTGCACCATGCAGTACGGCGGCCCCGCCACCGCGCACGTCACCGGGACCTGGGCCGGGCGGCCCGTCAACGCCACCTACGACCGGCGGGACGGATGCGAGATCGCCCGCTGGGACCGGATGGTTCCCCTGCTGCCGGATCTGCGTCCCGTCGGGCGGTCGTAGCAGCGTTCTCCTGGCGTGCGCACCGGGGCCGTAAATGTCCCGGGCAGGACTTACGGAGCCCTTATGCAGGCCCGGCGCAGGCCATGGGAGGCGGTCACATGTTCTGCTTCACTTCGTCGTGCGACCTCCCTCTCATCCGGCGTCGCGAGCGCAACCCGTGCCCTTAGACTCCCTCGCGTGACACGTCGCGGGCAGGTTGGCAAGATGGCCCGAGCGGTCGGCAAGGTGCGGTAACAGGGAGGAAGCGTCTCGTGAGCAGCAGGCCATCCCGAGGCGCTGCTCGCCTCGCAGCCATACTCGACGCGCTTCCCGATGCGTTGGTCCTGGTCAACGCCAACGGAACCGTCGTCAACGCGAACACCATCGCGCTCGAAGCCTTCGAGGCTCCCGGCACCGCGCTCGTCGGGCGCGGGCTGCTCGACCTGCTGCCGGAGTTCGACTCCAAGCTGATCCCGGGCTCCATGCGCCGCCCCGACCACATGGACCCGCGCGGGCGGACCAAGCCGACCCGGATGGTGGCCAGGCGGACGGACGGGACCGAGTTCCCCGTCGAGGTCACCAGCGCCAACCTGGAGAACGGCCAGCAGGCCTACGACGGTTACGGCTACAGCGGCGACGAGCTGCTGATGCTCGTCGTACGGGATCTCACCGGCACCGTCGACACCGAGGCCGAACTCGCCCGCTCCCAGCGGCAGACCGAGATGATCCTGCGCGCCGCGGCCGAGGGCGTCGTCGGGACGGACACCTCGGGGCGGATCGTCCTCGTCAACCCGGCCGCCGCCCAGATACTGGGCTATCGCGCCAGCGACCTCGGCGGACGCGAGCTGCACACGCTCGTCCTGCACTCGCGCGCCGACGGCTCCCCCTTCCCCTACGACGAGTCCCCGCTCGCCGACACCCTGCGCTCCGGGCGCAAGCACCGGGTGCGCGGGCAGGTGCTGTTCGCCAAGAACGGCGACAAGGTCTCCGTCGACCTCACCACCGCGCCCGTGCGCGACGGCGACCAGCTCGTCGGCGCCGTGATGACCTTCACCGACCGGCGGCCCTACGACACGCTCGCCAAGGAGAAGGCCGAGGTCGAGAAGCGGCACGCCGAGGAGCTGGAGCGGATCGAGGAGGAGCACGCCTCCGAGCTCACCGCCCTGCGCCAGAAGCACGTCACCGAGCTGGAGGAGCTGCAGGAGCGGCACGACGAGGAGCTCGCCGCGGGCGAGGAGCGGTACGCGGCTCTCGGGGAACGCGAGAAGGACCGCTACGAGGCCCTCGCCGGGCGGCACGAGCAACTGCTGACGCTGCTCGGGCGGTCGCTGCGCGGGCCGCTGGACGAACTGCGGCGCGAACTGGCCGCGCTGGCCGCCGACGACGCGGGGCAGCTGTGGCCCGAGGCCAACCAGGTGCTGCACCACCTGTCCGCCGGGTACTCGCGGATCACCACCCTCATCGACAACGTCCTCGGCTACCAGCGCCTCGACGCCGGCAGCGAGACGGTCGTCCGGACGAAGGTCATGCTCGACGCGGTGGTCGCCGCCGGTGTCGACGGGGCCGTGGAGCTGATCGGGCCCGGCCGGGTGCAGTTCGCCGTGCACGCGCCGCCCATCGAGGCCGAGGTCGACCCGCAGCGGCTCGCCACCGCGCTCGCGCATCTCGTGGCGGACGTCGCGGGGGTCGACGCGACCGGCAACGCGCCCGTGTCGGCGGGCGGTTACATGGACAACACGGTGGTCGTCGCGGCGGCGCAGCGCGGTGAGGTCGTGCGGATCGAGGTGCGCGGGCCGTACGCCGGCGGGGACCCGGTCCACGAGCCGATCGTGCGCGGGATCGTGCGGGCCCACGGCGGGGTGCTGCAGACGCACGAGGTGCCGGGCATGAGCGGCAGCGCGTACGTGCTGGAGGTGCCGATCGGGGGCGGCGCCGGAGTCGTTCCGGCCACGGCCGCGGAGCCCGCCGCGGAGGCGGGCGGTGTCCCGGCCGAGCAGACGTCCGGTGGCGGGCGGCGGCGGGCCCGGCGGTCCTCCGTCGACGCCTTCCTGGAGAGCGACGCCCCGGGCGAGTCCGGTACGGCCGAGGAGGACGCCGGCGCGCCCACCGGGCGGCGCAGGAGGCGTGCGGCCGAGGAGGCGGCGGCGTCCGCGTCGGCCGCCACCGCTTCCGGTGACGGCTCCGGTGGTACGGGGCGGCGGCGCGGGCGGCCGGCCGAGGGCGCCGACGTCTCCGAGGGCGCCGTCGTCACGGCCGCCGAGCATGCCGCGGGTACGGCGGCCGTGGGCACGGGGCTGGGCGGGACCGTGCCGCCGCAGGGCGTTCCCGCGCCGAGCGGGCGCCGGGCCCGGCGCGACGGCGGCGAACAGCACGCGTTGCCGCCGGCGCTTCCGGCCGCGTCCGCGCAGGCCGCCGACGCCCCGGCCGCCTCCGACGCCGGGACCGCGCAGCCGACCGGGCGCCGTCGGCGTGCGCTGGCCGCCGCGAACGAGCGTGCCGCCGCCGCGCAGGCCGCGCAGGAGGCCGGCCCGCGCGCCGTCTTCGCCCTGCCACCGGCGGAGGCGGACCGCGGTGGCGAGAGCGGCGAGGCGGCAGCGGCGGCCGGCGCGGCTCCGAGTGCGGCTGCGGGTGCGGGTGCGGGTGCGGTCCCTGGTGCCACTCCGGGTGCGGGCGGAATGGGGCAGGTACCGGGGACGGTTCCGGGGCAGGGTCAGGCCGCGGCTCAGGGGCAGGTGCCCGGCGCCGCGCAGATCCCCGGGCAGCCGCAGGGGGCCGAGGGCGGCCTCGTACCGGCGGCGCAGGTGCCGGGCCAGCCGCAGCTCCCGGGGCAGGGGCCGGTTCCCGCGCAGGGGCTGGCGCCCGCTCAGGTGCCGGCTCCGGGGCAGGTGCAGATCCCGGCCGCGATGCCGGTCCAGGCACCCGGCCAACCCCAACTCGCCACGCCGGCACAGGCCCCCGTCACCGGGCAACCGCAGGTACCAGGACAGGTACAGCTCCCCGCCGCGATGCCGGTCCAGGCACCCGGCCAACCCCAACTCGCCACGCCGGCACAGGCACCCGCCGCCGGGCAACCGCAAGTACCGGCACAGGGACAGGCACCCGTGCCGGGACAGCCCCCTGTGCCGGGACAGCCACAGGTCCCAGGACAAGGACAGCCCCCCGTGCCGGGCCAGCCGCCGGTCCCAGGCCAGCCGCAGGCCGCCGTACCGCCGCAAGCCGCCGCCGCGCAGCCGCACGTTCCCGGGCAGCCGCAAGCCCCCGCCCAGCCGCAGATCGCCGCCCGGCCGCAGGCCCACGTGCCGTCCGTCGGGCAGGAGATCCCCGCCGGTGGTGTCGGTGACGACGGTCGGCACGATGCCGTTCCGCATGATCAGGCCGACGACCACACCCCGCCGCAGCCGCATCCGACCAGCGCGCCGACGGGGCGTCGTCGGCGGGCCGTGGCGCAGCCGGGCGGGGTGGCCGGGACGCCCGCGCAGGGAGTGCCGGCGCAGGAGGCCGCACCCCAGGACCCGGCCCGGGCCGTGCCCGCGCAGGGCGCCCTCGCGTCCAGCGTGCAGATGGCCCCGGGGCAGCCGGTCACCGCGCCGGACGCGGCCGGACAGGCGGCCGTACCCGCGCAGCCGCTGCCCGCGCAGCCGTTGCCCGGTCAGCCGGCCCCCGCCGCACAGCCGTGGGCCCCGACCGGGGAGACCACCGGTACCGGGGTTCCGCTGGCCGCCGCGCAGGCGCAGCCCCTGCCGGCCGAGGCGCCGGTCGATCCGAACTCGACGCAGGGCCGGGCGATCAGTGTGCGGACGCTGGGGCAGGGCGTGCCGTTCACGCGGCAGGCGGCCCAGGTGCAGCAGCCGCAGCCGACGGCCACCCCCGCCCCGCACCAGCCCGGCGGCTCCGGACGGCGCCGCAAGCTGGGCACGCGCCCCGATGCCGCGGCGGCGGACGCCACGGCCGCGGCTCCCACGGAACAGACCGCCCGGCCCCATCCGGCTGCCGAGCAGGTTCCCGCACAGCCCCAGCCGCAGCCCCAGCCGTCCCTGGCCGGGCAGTCCCGGCTCGCTCAGCCCACCGAGGGCACCGGACGGTCGTACGCCATAGGCGCACCGGACGAGAACGCCGCCGAGGGGCCCGAGCCGCTGGACGGTCCGGGCGGGGCCGTGGAGGTGGCGGATCCGCCTCGCCCGCAGCCCATGGACGACGAGCTGCCGCCGGAGCCGCTGGACAACCCGCGGCGGCTGCTGGTGTGGCCCGCGCCGGACGTGACGACCCAGCAGGCGCTCAGCGACCGCGGCTACCGGCCCGTCATCGTGCACTCGCGCGAGGAGGTCGACGCGCAGATCGCCGCCTTCCCGGCCGCGCTGTTCGTCGACCCGCTCACCGGGCCGATCACGCGGACCGCGCTGCAGTCGCTGCGCGAGGCCGCCGTCACCGCCCAGGTGCCGGTGATGGTGACGGCCGGGCTGGGGCAGGCGACGCGTGAGGCGGCGTACGGCGCCGACCCCGCCGTGCTGCTGAAGGCGCTGGCCCCGCGCGACAGCGAGCAGCATCCGCCGCGGGTGCTGCTGATCGAGGAGCACGCGGAGATCGCGCTGGCGCTGACCTCGACGCTGGAGCGGCGCGGGATGCAGGTGGCGCGGGCCGCGAGCGACGCGGACGCGGTGACGCTCGCGGGGCAGTTCCGGCCGAACCTGGTCGTGATGGACCTGTTGCAGGTGCACCGGCGGCGGGCCGGAATCCTCGACTGGCTGCGCGCGAACGGGCAGCTCAACCGCACCCCGCTCGTCGTCTACACCGCCGCCGTCGACCAGGCCGACCTGCCCCGGCTGGCCTCCGGCGAGACGGTGCTGTTCCTCGCCGAGCGGTCCACCAGCCCCGAGGTGCAGAGCCGGATCGTGGACCTGCTGGCGCGGATCGGCACCAACTGACGGAGGCCGCCGGACCGGTGTTCAGAGCCGGGTGACGTCCAGCGCGCCCTCGGCGTAGCGCCTGCGCAGGACCTTCTTGTCGAACTTGCCCACGCTCGTCTTCGGCACCGCCTCGACGATCGTCCAGCGCTCCGGGAGCTGCCACTTGGCGATCTTGCAGGCGTCGGAGGCGAGGAAGGCGCGCAGCGACTCGAAGTCGGCGGTGGCGCCCTCCTTGAGCACGACGGTGGCCAGCGGGCGCTCGCCCCACTTCTCGTCGGGGACGGCCACCACGGCGGCCTCGGCGACGTCCGGGTGGGACATCAGGGCGTTTTCGAGGTCGACGGAGGAGATCCACTCGCCGCCGGACTTGATGACGTCCTTGGCGCGGTCGGTGAGGGTGAGGAAGCCGTCGGGGGAGATGGTGCCGACGTCGCCGGTCTTCAGCCAGCCGTCCTCGCTGAACTTGTCGGCGGGGCGCAGGGGTTCGGCGTCCGGGCCGTTGTAGTAGGCGCCCGCGATCCAGGGGCCGCGGACCTCCAGCTCGCCGGCCGACTCGCCGTCCCAGGGCAGGCGTTCGCCGCCGGGGCCGGTGAGGCGGGCCTCGACGCCGGCCGGGAAACGGCCCTGGGTAAGGCGGTAGGCGAACTCCTCCTCGGTGCCGATCGCGTGCGCCGGCGGGCGGGCGACCGTGCCGAGCGGGGAGGTCTCCGTCATGCCCCAGGCGTGGCAGACCCGCATGCCGAGCCGGTCGAAGGCCTCCATGAGGGAGGGCGGGCAGGCGGAGCCGCCGATGGTGACCTGGGTGAGCGAGGAGACGTCACGGGGCTTGGCGGTGAGCTCGGCGAGCAGGCCCTGCCAGATGGTGGGGACGGCCGCCGCGTGCGTCGGGCGCTGCGTCTCGATCATCTCGGCGAGCGGGGCGGGCTGGAGGAAGCGGTCCGGCATCAGCATGTTGACGCCGGTCATGAAGGTGGCGTGCGGCAGGCCCCAGGCGTTGACGTGGAACTGCGGGACCACGATCAGCGAGGTGTCCTGGTCGGTCAGGCCCATCGACTGGGTCATGTTGACCTGCATGGAGTGCAGGTAGACGGAGCGGTGGCTGTAGACGACGCCCTTGGGGTCGCCCGTGGTGCCGGAGGTGTAGCACATGGCGGCGGCCTGCCGCTCGTCGAGCTCGGGCCAGTCGTAGGTCGTGGGCCGGTCCGCGATCAGCTCCTCGTACTCGTGCACCCGCGCGCGGGCGCCGTCCAGGAGCGAGCGGTCGCCGGGCCCGGAGACCACGATGTGCTCGATCGTCGGCAGCTTGTCCAGCAGCGGCGCGAGGAGCGGGAGCAGGGAGCCGTTGACGATGACGACCCTGTCGGCGGCGTGGTTGACGATCCACACCAGTTGCTCGGCCGGCAGGCGGAGGTTGAGGGTGTGCAGGACCGCGCCCATGGCGGGGATCGCGAAGTAGGCCTCGACGTGCTCGGCGTTGTTCCACATCAGGGTGGCCACACGGTCGTCGCCCCGGACGCCGAGCTCGTCGCGCAGGGCGTTCGCCAGCCGCACCGCGCGGGTGCCCGCCTCGGCGAAGCTGCGCCGCTGCGGCTCACCCTCGCCGGTCCAGGTGATGATCTGCGAGCGTCCGTGCACCGACACCCCGTGCACCAGGATGCGGGTCACGGTCAGCGGTACGTCCTGCATCGTGCTCAGCACGGTGTCCTCCCGGGGCGACATTGCCTACGCGGCGGTAAGGGATGCGCTGATTCTGCTCACATACCGCGCGGTATGTCACTAGGCGCCGGTGATCGATCACCGCACAGCCGCCCCCATTTGCCCCCAGGCGGGCGCATTACCGCACAAGGCCCAGCTCAGGGTCCTCGCGCAGCTTGCCGAGCGCCCGCGACACCGCCGACTTCACCGTGCCCACCGACACGCCGAGCACCTCGGCCGTCTGGACCTCGCTGAGATCCTCGTAGTACCGCAGGACGACCATCGCCCGCTGCCGGGCGGGCAGCCTCGTGATCGCCCGCCACATCGCGTCGTGCAGGGCCTGCTGCTCGGCCGGGTCGTCGTCGCCGGGCACCGGCTCCGGCTCGGGCAGCTCCTCGCACACGAACTCGTCGACCTTGCGCTTGCGCCACTGCGAGGTGCGCGTGTTCAGCAGCGCCCGGCGCACATAGCCGTCGAGGGCCCGGTGGTCCTCGATCCGCTCCCAGGCGACGTACGTCTTGGTGAGCGCGGTCTGCAGCAGGTCCTCGGCGTCGCTCGGGTTGGCGGTCAGCGAGCGGGCGGTGCGCAGCAGCACCGGCTGGCGTGCCCTCACGTACGACGCGAACGACGGGTACGCGGCGGTCTGCGTCGCCGGTTCGGCGGCGGTCGAAGCGCTGGTGCAGACGGGTGTGGTCATGGCTCCACGCTATGAGCGGGGGCGGCCGCGGCGGATCGGCCGCAGGTCCCGAAGGGGACTCCGCCTCAGGTTGTAGGGGCGGTGCCGACTGCACCTCCTGAAGGTGGACGAGCGGGTCCGGGGTACTGCGGGACGACCCCTGAGGGAGTCATCCCGGCGGGGTGAGGACCAGGCCCGACGTCGGCACCCCCGTCCCGGCCGTGACCAGGACCCGGCCCGCCCCCGGCACCTGGTTCACGGCCGTCCCGCGCACCTGCCGCACTCCCTCGGCGATGCCGTTCATCCCGTGGAGGTACGCCTCCCCGAGCTGTCCGCCGTGGGTGTTGAGCGGCAGCGTCCGCCCGGCCACGAAGTCCGCCGCCTCCCCCTTCCCGCAGAACCCGAACTCCTCCAGCTGCATCAGCACGAACGGCGTGAAGTGGTCGTACAGGATCGCCACGTCGATGTCCGACGGCCCCAGGCCCGCCGTCCGCCACAGCTGTCCGGCCACCACGCCCATCTCCGGCAGCCCGGTCAGGTCGTCCCGGTAGAAGCTGGTCATCTGCTCCTGTCCGCGTCCCGCGCCCTGGGCGGCCGCCGCGATCACCGCGGGCGGGTGCGGCAGGTCGCGGGCGCGCTCCAGGGAGGTGACGACGACCGCCTGGCCGCCGTCCGTCTCCTGGCAGCAGTCCAGCAGCCGCAGCGGCTCGACGATCCAGCGGGAGGCCGCGTGGTCGGCGAGGGTGATCGGGCGGCCGTGGAAGTACGCCGCCGGGTTCGTCGCCGCGTACATGCGGTCGACGACGGCCACGTGGCCGAAGGCCTCGGGGGTGAGGCCGTGGGTGTGCAGATAGCGCTGGGCCGCCATGGCCACCCAGGACGCCGGGGTGAGCAGCCCGAACGGCAGCGACCAGCCCAGGGCCGCCCCCTCGGCGGAGGGCTCCCGGTGCTGGACGCCGGAGCCGAACCTGCGGCCCGACCGTTCGTTGAACGCCCGGTAGCAGACGACGACCTCGGCCACGCCGGCGGCGACGGCGAGCGCCGCCTGCTGGACGGTCGCGCAGGCCGCGCCGCCGCCGTAGTGGACGCGGGAGAAGAAGGACAGCTCGCCGATGCCGCAGGCCTGGGCGACCGTGATCTCCGGGCTGGTGTCCATGGTGAAGGTGACCATGCCGTCCACGTCGTCCGGCGTGAGCCCGGCGTCGTCGAGCGCGGCCCGCACCGCCTCGGCGGCCAGCCGCAGTTCACTGCGCCCGGAGTCCTTGGAGAACTCCGTGGCGCCGATGCCGGCGATCGCCGCGCGGCCGCCGAGGACGTCCCGGCCGCGGACGCTCATGACGCGGCTCCCGGGACCGTGACCGTCACCGTGCCGGTGACGTGGTGGCCGATGCCGTTGGCGCCCACCACCCGGACCGTCGCCGTGTCGCCGTCGACCTCCTCGACCGTGCCGGTCAGCACCATCGTGTCGCCGGGGTGGTTGGGCGCGCCCAGGCGTATGGCCACCTTGCGCAGGACGGCCGTGGGGCCGAAGTGGTCGGTGATGTAGCGGCCGACCAGGCCGTTGGTCGTCAGGATGTTCATGAAGATGTCCGGGGAGCCCCTGCGGCGGGCCGACTCGGGGTCGTGGTGGACGTCCTGGTAGTCGCGGGAGGCGATCGCCCCGGCGACGATGAGGGTGCGGGTGACCGGGATCTCCAGCGGCGGAAGCTTCTCGCCGGCCCTCATGCGGCCTCCTCCCGGGCACGGAACACGGGCAGCACCAACTCGTCGTCGTACGCCTGGAATACGAGGCGGACGGGCATGCCGATGCGGACCTTGTCGTAGGGCACCCCGATGACGTTGCTGATCATCCTCACGCCCTCCGCGAGTTCGATCAGGGCGACGGCGTACGGGGGGTCGAAGGCGGGGAACGGCGGGTGGTGCAGGACGACGTACGAGTAGACCGTGCCCTCGCCGCTCGCCTCGCGGGTGTCCCAGTCGGGGCTGCCGCAGGCGTTGCAGCCGGGGAGCCAGGGGAAGCGGAGGGTCGCGCAGGCGGCGCAGCGCTGGAGGAGCAACCGGTGGCCGGCGACGCCCTCCCAGAAGCCGGCGTTGTCGCGGTTGACGACGGGGCGGGGGCGCTGGGCGGGCTTGCGCGTGCCGGGCTCCTGGCCCGAACCGCGGGCGGGGGCGTACTTGAGGACGCGGAAGCGGTGGGTGCCGACCAGCTCGGGGCCGACCCGGATGTCGGTCCGGCTCGTGACGAAGTACCCCGTGCCCAGCCTGGTCCTCTTGCGCCCCGACACCGACTCGATCACCGAGTCGAAGGTGATCTCGTCGCCGGGGCGCAGGGGTCTGACGTACTCCTGCTCGCAGTCCGTGGCGACGATCGAGGTGCAGCCCGCCTCGTCCAGCAGGCCGAGCAGTTCGTCGTACGCCGGGGAACGGCCGTCGTGGCCGGAGAGGCCGCCCATGATCCAGGCCTGGAGCATGGTGGGCGGGGCGATGGCCGCCGGGCCCGCGTAGGCGGGGTTCGTGTCCCCCATGGCCTCGCACCAGTGCCGGATCATCGGCAGGTTGACGGGGTCCTTGCCCCTGCCGGCGACGGTGGCGGAACGCCCCTCGTAGCCCTTCAGCCGCGCGCCCAGCTCGTCCTCGTCCGTCATCGTCGCCCCTCCCGCGCACCGGGTTTCTGACTGTCCGTCAGATACCCTGCGCTGTCAAGGTCACGGCCGGCCGCGGGCCCTACGCACACGCCTGCGCGGCGGCACCGAAGCACCGCCGCGCAGACGCGTCATCACCCCGCGAAGCACACCCCTGGCGTCACGGACGCCGGTCGACCGGCCTTCCGGTTCACCACAGATGGCCGAAGTGGATGGCGACGTTCTCGTTGCCCTGCTGGATGGCCGTGAACGCCGAGCCGTTCACCTGCGCGGTGTTGCTCTGGTTCGAGGCGCCCGAACCGACCGCGTTCTGCTGGGTCGTGGACGAGTTGCCGTTGTTGTCGTGCCCGACACCGCTGCCGACGATGCTCGCGACACCCGCGTTCGATCCGTCGTCCGCGAACGCGCCGTTGTCCGCCGCCGCGACGCCCGCGAAGAGGGCGGCTGCCAGCGGCAGGGCGGAGACGGCGGCGATGACGCGGGCGGTACGGATGCTTGCCATGTTCTTCCTCCAGAACCCGGCTTCCTTGCCGGAAGTACGTCAAGTACGGCTGCTGCCAAGGCGGTTGGCCGACCGCCTCGGCGTCTTGTGGACGACGTCGCGAGATCAGAGTTGCCCACCGAATCCCCGGCGAACCAGCCCGGAAGGCACGATTCCCACTCAAGTGCTACGACAAGTCGATAAACCCCTTTCACCACTTCCAAGCCGCAGGTCAGCACGTTGGGGACGACTCCGCTCAAGGGGGACAAGGGATGAAGCGTTCCGGCACATTTCCGGCCAATCTCGCCGGACCGGCGCGTCGCGCACAGCCCCCCTTCCCTTTTTCGAACGTACGTACGAACATGGAGGCATGGCCACCACCGACCGGCAGGCCACGACGCTGGCCCTCGCACACGCCCTGTCAGCCGCCGAGCGCGGACTGGCCGTCATCCCCCTGTCCCGGACCAAGCTCCCGGCCCTGCGCTCCCCGCACCGCGACGACCCCGAGCCCGGTCGCTGCCACGGCGAGTGCGGGCGCCTGGGCCACGGTGTGTACGACGCCTCCACCGACCCCGTCCGCATCCGCGAACTGTTCGCCGCGGCCCCCTGGGCGACCGGCTACGGCATCGCCTGCGGGCTGCCGCCCCACCACCTGATCGGCGTCGACCTCGACACGAAGTCCGGCACGGACTCCTCGGCCGCCCTGCGCGAGCTGGCCTTACGCCACCTCTTCACCATCCCGGACACGGTCGTCGTCCTCACCCCCAGCGGCGGCCGCCACCTCTGGCTGAGCGGCCCGCCGGACGTCGTCGTCCCCAACTCGGCCGGCCGGCTGGCCCCGGGCATCGACATCCGCGGCGCGGGCGGCTACCTGGTCGGGCCGGGCTCCCGTACCGGCCACGGCGTCTACACGACGGCCCCCGGCACCGCCCACCTCGCCCCCGCCGCCTGTCCTGCGGCCCTGCTGCGCCTGCTGCTCCCGCCGCCGCGTCCCGTCCACCCGGCGACGCACCCCTCGGCCGGCGACCACGGGCAGGGCCTGGTCCAGTTCGTGCTCGCCGCGCACGAGGGGCAGCGCAACACCCGCCTGTTCTGGGCGGCCTGCCGGGCCTACGAGAACGGCATCGGCCCCGCCCTCGTCGCTCCCCTGCTCGACGCCGCGCTCGACACCGGCCTGACCGAATGCGAGGCCCGGGCGACGATCGCGTCGGCGGCACGGATGACGGGGCACCGGCCGTGAGGCCGCCGCACCACAGAGCAAAGGACGTCCATGCACGACCGCCCCAGAGTGCGGATCACGTCGCTGACCCGCGTGATCCTCGCCTCCGGCCGCCGCGTCGATCTCACCGAGCTGCGGCTGTCGTCGACGTACGGCGGAATGCCGGAGGGCTATCCCTGCAAGCCGGTCAACGACAGGAGGATCGACGGCCTGCTGCGCACCGCCGGGCGCACCTTCCCCGCCACCCCGGTCCACCTCGTCCAGCCCGCGCGCGAGTACCCCGACCAGTACGCCGGCGCGTTCGGCCCGGTCGAGGTCCTGCCACCGGTCGCCTGCGTCGGCTCCCTGCGCTCCACGCCCCTCGACCCGGCCCACGACCCGGTCCTGTACCACTCGTCCCTCACGGTCGTCTGGTTCCAGCAGACACCGCACGTGCCGTCCGAGTGCGCCGCGGAGACGGGTCTGCGGGAGGTGGACTGGGAGAAGCTCGCACGGGACCACGCGCCGTAGCCCACCCGGACACGGCAACGGCCCCCGACCGGACAACCGGGCCGGGGGCCGTTCGCACTACTCGCCGCGCGGAGGCGGTGGGATTTGAACCCACGGTGACATCGCTGCCACGACGGTTTTCAAGACCGTTCCCTTCGGCCGCTCGGGCACGCCTCCCCGCGTCGCCGGTGATCGGCGGCGCGGGGACAAGGGTAACGGGTCGCCGCAGGCGCGTGGGTGTCAGTTGTCGCCCACGCGGGAGCCCAGGGTGAGGTCCACGGTGTGGGTCTTGCCGTCGCGCTCGTAGGTGATCGTCACCTTGTCGCCGGGCTTGTGGGTCCAGATCTCGCCGATCAGGGTGGGCCCGGAGTCGATGACCGTGTCGTCGAGCTTGGTGATGACGTCGCCGGGCTTGAGGCCGGCCTTGTCGGCGGGGCCGCCCGACTCGACCGCGGAGGAGCCGCCGCTGCCCTGGTCGGTGATCTTCGCGCCGCTGGAGGAGTCCTCCAGGGAGACGGAGGCGCCGATCTTGGCGTAGACCGGCTTGCCGGTCTTGATGAGCTGCTGGGCGACGTACTTGGCCTGGTTGATCGGGATGGCGAAGCCGAGGCCGATCGAGCCGGACTGGCTGGTGCCGCCGAGGCCGCCGCCGCTGGTCGACTGGATCGCGGAGTTGATGCCGATGACGTTGCCCTGGGCGTCCAGCAGCGGGCCGCCGGAGTTGCCCGGGTTGATCGAGGCGTCCGTCTGCAGGGCGCTCATGTAGGAGGCGTTGGAGCCCGTGCCGTCGCTGGAGGCCACGGGGCGGTTCTTGGCGCTGATGATGCCCGTCGTCACCGTGTTGGACAGGCCGAAGGGAGCGCCGATCGCGATCGTGGAGTCGCCCACGGCCACCTTGTCGGAGTCGCCCAGGGTGAGCGGCTTCAGGTCAGACGGGGGGTTCTTGAGCTTGATGACCGCGACGTCGTAGCCCTGCGCGTGGCCGACCACCTCGGCGTCGTACTTCTTGCCGTCCGGGAAGGTCGCCGTCAGCTTGCCGCCGTCCAGGGCGTCGGCGACGACGTGGTTGTTGGTGACGATGTGGCCCTGGGTGTCGAAGACGAACCCGGTGCCGGTGCCGCCCTCGCCGCTGGTGGACTCGGCCTCGATGGTGACCGTGCTGGGCAGGGCCTTGGCGGCCACCGCCGCGACCGTGCCCGGGTCGCGCTTGACCGAGCCGCCGCTGGTGGAGGACGAGACCGTCGTCGAGCCGGTGTTGTCGTCGTTGTTCTTGGCCAGGGTGTAGCCGAGGCCGCCGCCCAGCCCGCCGGCGACCAGCGCGGCCACCAGGATCGCGGCGACGAGCCCGCCGCGGCGGGACTTCGGCGCGGACGGCTGCGGCTGGTACGAAGACCCCCAGCCGGAGTCCGAGCCGCCGCTGCCGCCGTCGGCGTACGAGGGGGTCGCGGGCGGCGGGGGCGGCCAGGAGGCGTCGGGGGCCGAACCGCCGTGGCCCTGCTGTGCGCCGCCGTGGCCCTGCTGCGCGCCGCCGGACTCCGCCGCGGCGTACGCGGGTGCGTGGCCGGAGTGCAGCACGTCCTGCTCCCGGGCGCCGGGGGCGCTCGGAGGCACGGGCGGGAGCGGGGCCGTCGGCGCGCTCCCCTGCGCGGACGCGGAAGTGGGAGCGTCCACCGGCACGGGCGGTGCGGACGGGGCGGGGGGTACTCCGGTGCCCTCGTTCTCGGTGCTCACAGCTTCTCTCCTCGATCCACGGCTGTTGTTCTCGGTCGCACTCGGTCACGCCCGTTCACGTTGGTCGACGGTCCGGCGCGTTGCAGCTGTGCATGTCCTTTTGTATGTCGTCAGCTTTTCCCATGGACCGTCAGGGCACCATAAACGGCGCCTGTGGGTCCGGGACCTTTCCTTATATAGGGCATGACACGCAAAAGGGGCGCAATCTCTACGCCTCCGGCCGCACGGGTACCCCCTGGCGGTGGCACCATGACGCGGTGACCCACGCACGGCAGCACACGACCCAAGTGGTCGCCCACCGCGGAGCCTCCGAAGAGGCCCCCGAGCACACCCTGGCCGCGTACAGGAAGGCCATCGAGGACGGCGCCGACGCCCTCGAGTGCGATGTACGCCTGACCGCGGACGGCCATCTCGTCTGCGTCCACGACCGTCGCGTCAACCGTACGTCCAACGGCCGCGGCGCGGTCTCGGCGCTGGAGCTGGCCGACCTCGCCGCGCTGGACTTCGGCTCCTGGAAGACCCGGGAGGGCTGGCGCACCCGGGACGAGGAGCCCGACTGGGAGTTCCGGCCGGAGGACCGGGAGGACACCTCCGTCCTGACCCTGGAGCGGCTGCTGGAGCTGGTCGCGGACGCGGGGCGGCGGGTGGAACTGGCGATCGAGACCAAGCACCCCACGCGCTGGGCGGGACAGGTGGAGGAGCGGCTGCTGCTGCTCCTGAAGCGGTTCGGCCTGGACGCGCCGGCCTCGGCCGCCGAGTCGCCGGTGCGCGTGATGAGCTTCTCGGCGCGGTCGCTGCACCGCGTGCGTGCCGCCTCGCCGACGCTGCCGACGGTCTACCTGATGCAGTTCTTCTCGCCCCGCCTGCGCGACGGACGGCTGCCGGCGGGTGTCCGGATCGCGGGCCCCGGCATCCGGATCGTGCGCAACCACCCGGCCTACGTCCAGCGGCTGAAGGCGGCGGGTCACCAGGTGCACGTGTGGACCGTGAACGAGCCCGAGGACGTGGACCTCTGCGTCGGCCTGGGCGTCGACGCCATCATCACCAACCGCCCGCGCGCGGTGCTGCGCCAGCTCGGCCGGTGACGGAGTCCGTACGAACCCGCAAGAAGGTGACACATGGTCACTGGTTCGCAAGCTGGTAAAGACCTGTGAAGAGACCTTGACCCCACGAGTCACCTCAAGCATCTTCAGTCTCGGCCAAACCGTCGAAATCCAGCCACCCGACTACAGGGAGTGCTCCGGCGCGTTCGGACCGTATTCGATCGTCGCGAATGCGTCACCGGACGCGGATTGGCCGGTTTCCGGTACAGGCCAATGGGGCATCCACACCGTGGCGTGGGGCAAAGGAGGTCTCGGGGGTGGCGTTGGTGGTGGCACAGGAGGTGCCCACGTCGTCGAGCATGGCCGTACCCCATGGCCCTGCGGGCGTGGGGGAGGCGAGACACCGCATGCGCGAGCAGCTGCGCAGGGGCGGCGTCTCGGAGGCGGTCATCGACGATGCCGTACTGATTCTTTCCGAACTGCTGAGCAACGCGTGCAAGCACGGGCGGCCGCTCGGCGACGCGCTCGCCGGTGACGGGGACGTCCGGGCGGCCTGGCGGGTCGACACCGGCGGCAGGCTCACCGTCGAGGTCACGGACGGCGGCGGTCCCACGCGTCCCGCGCCGGCCACGCCCTCGGTCACCGCGCACGGCGGCCGGGGCCTGAACATCATCACCGCCCTGGCCGACGACTGGGGTGTCCGGGACGACGCCCGCGGCGAGGTCACGGTCTGGGTCGTGGTCCACGAGGACGTTCATGATCCGGACGCCGGACGCCGGCGCGACGACTTCGCTACGCGCGTCGCGGCACCGTCGATCACGGCGATGTCCGGCCTGGACTTCACCGACACCTTCGACGGCCTGGACTGAGCCTGGGCCCGGGTCGAAGCGGCCGTTCCGCCGAAGCGCCCGCGAAGCCGTACGTTGTCCACAGGTCCCCGTCGGCCATGGCGTGAACGGCTAGGCTCCCGCCGTACCAGACGAGCCGTAACCGGGAGACACCCACGATGGGCAAGAAGCGAGTCCAGACGAAGGCCAAAGGCCGCCAGACCAGCACTGGAGCCCGCGCCGGAGGCGCTGAGGGGGACTTCCCGGTCGTCGGTGCGCGCGAGCCCTGCCCCTGCGGCAGCGGCCGGCGCTACAAGGCATGCCACGGCCGCGCCGCCGCCCAGGCCGCGACCGAGCTGGTGCAGCGTCCCTTCGAGGGCCTGCCCGGCGAGTGCGACTGGGTGGCCCTGCGCGAGCTGGTCCCGGCGGCCACGGTCGAGCTGGCCCTGAAGGACGGCCTGCCCGAGGGCGTCCCCTCCGTCACGCTCGCCACGGTGCTGCCGATGGCCTGGCCGGCGCTGCGCCGCGACGACGGCGCCGTCCTGCTCGGCCTGCAGAACGACACGGCCTCCGGCGACATCAGCCGCGATCTCGCCGACACCCTCCAGCGCGCGCTGACCGCCGACCCGGGCACCCCGGTCGAGGGCCGGCGCGCCCCCGCCGACGGGCCGCGGCTGCAGGATCTGCTCGACCCCGAAGGCGCGTTCGAGCCAGTTGTGCACAGCGGCTTCGAGTTCTGGGTCCCGGACCCGCAGAACGCCACCCCGGAGGTGACCGCCTCCCTGGAGCGGGCCAACGCCGCGGCCATCCCGACGGTCCGGCTGACCGGCGTGGACGCCGCCTACTGGTGCCGGACCCCCGAGAAGAACCACCTGCGCTGGGTCATGCCGCACCCCGAGGAGCAGCTTCTGGACGCCCTCGCGCGCCTGCACGCGGCGGGCCGCTCCCACCTCGGCGAGGGCACCCGCCTGGTCGGCTCCTTCCGCGCTCACGGGCTCACCGTGCCGGTCTGGGACCTGCCGAGCGCGGTCACCGCGGAGGATGTCGAGAAGCCGGCCGCCGAGTTCGCCGAGCGCCTCGCCGGCGCCCTCGCCACCGACGCGCCGCTGAGCGCGGACGAGCGTCGCGCGCGGGGTGGACTCACCAACCGCCAGGTCACGCTCAGTTGACAGTTCGTGACGGCGTCCTCTTCGGCTGACCGACCGGTCAGCCGAAGAGGATCAAGCGGAGGCGGTGACTCCGATCACAAGTCCCGGCCGCCGCAGGCGAATCCGGTGACTTGAAACCCCAGATCGAATTTGCGAACCGCCGATCTCTTGTTACCGTTCCAGTAGCCCGGTTGCTGGTGCATCCCCCGTCGCCAGCAACCGGGTCTTTTCATGGGCGCTTTCAGGGGGCGCGTTCCTTGACGGACCGAGGGCGTCCGTCAACTGCCCGTGGAGACATCGGAGTTGCTGCCCGACCGCAGCAGCAGCCGCCCGCTCTCCCCCCGCTCCGCGAACTCCGCGACCGCCGTGTACCCGTCCAGTGATCCCCATGTGCGCTCCCTGGGCGTCTCGCACGTCTCCGGCTCGTCCTCGGCGCCCACCGCGCACCTCGTCTGCACGGTGTGGCCGGCGGGCCCCAGGAGGCTGAGGACGGCGTCCAGGGCGTCCCCGGTGCCGTTGCGGTAGTAGGTGCGCGCCCAGGTGTCCGCGCCCTGCGTGAGGACACAGGTCTGCGCCTCGACGCCTTCGGGAGAGGTGAGTTCGGGACCGCAGCGCGCGGCGGTGGCCAGCCCCAGGCCGAGCAGCAGCGGCGAACCGGCCGGCGCCTTGGCGTCTCCGCCGGAGGCGGACTCGGGGTCGGGGTCGGAAGCGGATGCCAGGGGAGCAGGGGAGTGACGTACGGCCTCGCGCGCGGGGGCTCGTACGACGGCGTGGCCCTCGTCGCCCACGGGTCCTGCGGACGCCACGGCCAGCGGCAGCGCGACGGCGCACGCCACGACGCCCCCGAGGGCGAGGAGACGGAGGTTCATAGGCGGACGATAACGACCGCCGGCGGGCGCGCCGTCGCGTGCGCGCCCGACACCCCTACAACTCGGGGGCGCTCACACCCGTACGAGTGAGGGCCTCGACGACCGCGTCCACCACGGCCTCGACGTCGGGCACCCAGGGGGAGGCGGAGCCGGGCAGCGGGGCGCGTTCCCAGCGGATCTCGCCCTCGCCGGTCTCGGACGGCGGCAGGGCGAGGTAGCCGCCCTCGCCGTGGAAGCGCAGGGAGCCGGGGACGAAGTCCTGGGCGTAGAGCAGCTCGCCCAACTGCTCCATGGAGTACGGCTTCACCAGGATCGCCCAGCGGCTGGGCGAGGCGATCACCGGACCCAGGCGCATGCCCCTGCGGTCGAGTGCGGCGAGGGCGTGCGCGGCCGGGAGGGCGGGCAGGCTGACCGCGCAGGGGGCCTTGCCGCCGGTGGCCAGGATGATGGGGGCGGTGGGCCGGTTGCTCCACCACCAGCGCACCATGCGGGCGTCGGTGGTGGCCGCGAGGAGGCCGGGGTCGAAGGGGTGCGCGCCGGGCACCGTGCACTCCGGATCGGGACAGCCGCAGCGGGAGCGCCCCTGCGGGTCGGCCGCCGCGCCCGGGAGTACGGGCCACTGCCATTCGGCCGCGAAGGTCAGGGCCGCGCTGATCAACTCAGGCCTCCCGTCACTGCGCTGGGACAGGAGCCTGCGTCGCCTTCCGAGGATCTCGCGCATGAGCGCTCGTTCCTTTCCGTTGCACCGCTGGCAACACCGTGGGCCACATCACACCATGTGTCGATCACTTCACTGTGCGTACCTGTTGGCGCATCACACCCCTGCTGGAGGCAAGGGGAACCCCTCTGAGCCGGGCATCGGCCGCGTCCGCGGCGGCTTCGACCGCCCGACCCATGGTGCATCTATCAAAAGCATGGCCGTGGCGTGGGGGTGGCGAAGTCTGGCGTTTTGCCGTCCCGCGTATTTCTCTTCGCCTCCGCCACGGGAGGATGGGGCACGGTCGTCGGTGGATAGGACGCCCGGGTCGGTCAGCAGGTTCCGGCTGACTGTCAACCGCCCCTGGCCTTCTCCGAGTAGGTACCCATCACGACCGCTGTGACGCTCCGTGGAGCAAGCCCAGTCGACCGCAATACCCCGTTACCCGAGTCGGTTTTAAGCCAACTTTGCCTTTCGTCGGAAAGTCCACCAGTGACTCACGGACACCAGGAATCCCTGCAGGACAATGCTGGACATCCCCTCACGAGTGCGTGTACATGTGGAGACACTGCCAGCGGCGCAGAAGACATGGGGGTTTGCGATGCTTTTGTGCAGTACGCACCGGCCGGAAAGCCGGACGCCATGACCGCCCCTCACGCTCCGAAAGTGGCTGGAATCGATTCAACGGTTCCCCCGCCCGCACACACTGTCGCGCCCGCGCCCGCAGCCCCGGACACCCCTGCGGTCCCGCCGCCGAACGCCCCGGGCGCCCTGCTCCAGGACCGCCTCGCCGGCTGGGTCTCGGACCTGACGACACTCCACGAACTCACCGAACGCCTGGCCCGCACGGACGCACTCGACGAGGCCCTGACCGAACTGCTGCGCGCCGGAGCCGCCCTCGTGGGCGCCCGGCGCGGTCTCGTCGTACTGGAACCGGGCGACGGCCTCGGACCGGACACCACGATCGGCCTCGGCCTCGCGCGCGCCGACCTCGGCCACATCGAGACCGTGCCGCGCAGCGCCATGTCCTACGGCCGCATCCTGGACGGACTGCCGGGCGCCGACGGCGAGATCGCCCAGCCCGACCTCCTCGCCGAGGACGGCCTCGACCCCCGCCACCGCGAGGTGGCCGCCCGCCTCGGCTACGCCGCGAGCTACGCCCTGCCCCTGGCCACCCACTCCGCGGGCCGCATCGGCGCCGCCGTGTGGCTGTACGACGAGCCCGCCGAACCGGTCGAGCGCCAGCGCCACCTGGTGGGCCTCTACGCCCGCTACGCCGGTGAGCACCTGGCCCGCCTGGTCGAGGTGGAGCGCACGCGCGCGTCCATGGCGACGATGGCCGAGGAGCTGCTGCCGTCCCGGCTCCCGCGCGTCGCCGGCGTCCAGCTCGCCGCCCGCCACCGCACCGGCCCGCGCGGCGGCGGCGACTGGTACGACGCGCTGCCGCTGCCCGACGCCGCCCTCGGCCTCGCCGTCGGCGCCGTCACCGGCTGCGGACCGAGCGCCGTCGCCGCGATGGGCCGGCTGCGCGCCTCCCTGCGCGCGTACGCCGTCATGGAGGGCGAGGACCCGGTCGCCGTCCTGTCCGACCTGGAGCTGCTGCTGCGGCTGACCGAGCCCGCCCGCTCGGCCACCGCCCTGTTCGCCTACTGCGAGCCCGCCCTGCGCAAGGTCACCCTCGCGGGCGCCGGACACAGCCCGCCCCTGCTGATCGGCGAGCGGCGCACGGAGTTCGTGGAGACGTCCGTGTCCGCGCCGCTCGGCATGCTCGCCTGCTGGGAGGCGCCCAGCGTGGAGTTCCAGGTGGAGCCCGGCGAGACGGTGCTGCTCTACACCGACGGCCTGCTGCACCGCACCGGCGACCCCACCGACCGCGCCTTCGCCCGCCTGCACGCGGCGGCGGCCGGGGTGCCCAGGGCGCTGCGCGAGGACCCGGGCGCGATCGCCGACCACGTGCTGCGCACGGTGCTGCCGGACGGGCTCGACCGGGCCGACGGCGAGGAGGACGTCGTCCTGCTCGCGGCGCGTTTCGAGTGAGCCGGGGGCGCGTACGTCCGTGCGCGCGCCGCTCCCCGCGGTAACAGGTCCTTCGCCCCTGGGCCCCCTTCCGTACGACCGTACGATGGTGGGGGTCCAGTGCCGTATCGAGGAGGATGACCGTGGCCGACGAGCTCACCCCGGAGACCCCGGAAGAGTCGGAAGAGCCGATCAAGCAGCGCAAGAACGGCCTGTACCCGGGCGTGTCCGACGAGCTGGCCGAGAACATGAAGTCCGGCTGGGCCGACACCGAGCTGCACGACCTGCGGCCGATCCCCCAGGCCGACCGCACCGCCGCCCGCCGCGCCGCGCTGTCCGCGCGCTTCCCGGGTGAGCGCCTGGTCGTCCCCGCGGGCAACCTCAAGACCCGCTCGAACGACACGGACTACCCCTTCCGCGCCTCGGTCGAGTACGCCTACCTCACCGGCAACCAGACCGAGGACGGCGTCCTGGTCCTGGAACCCGTCGCCGACGGCCACCAGGCCACGATCTACCTCCTGCCCCGCTCCGACCGGGAGAACGGCGAGTTCTGGCTCTCCGGACAGGGCGAGCTGTGGGTGGGCCGCCGGCACTCCCTGACCGAGGCGGAGAAGCTGTACGGCATCCCCGCCTCCGACGTGCGCGAGCTGCCCGGCAGGCTGCGCGAGGCGACCGGTCCGGTGCGGGTCGTGCGCGGCTACGACGCCGGCATCGAGGCCGCCCTGACCGACAAGGTCACCGCCGAGCGCGACGAGGAGCTGCGGGTCTTCCTCTCCGAGGCGCGGCTGATCAAGGACGAGTTCGAGGTCGGCGAGCTGCAGAAGGCCGTCGACTCCACCGTGCGCGGCTTCGAGGACGTGGTGAAGGTCCTCGACAAGGCGCAGGCGACCTCCGAGCGCTACATCGAGGGCACGTTCTTCCTCCGCGCGCGCGTCGAGGGCAACGACGTCGGCTACGGCTCCATCTGTGCCGCCGGCCCGCACGCCTGCACGCTGCACTGGGTGCGCAACGACGGGCCGGTGCGCTCGGGCGACCTGCTGCTGCTGGACGCGGGCGTCGAGACGCACACGTACTACACCGCCGACGTCACGCGCACGCTGCCCGTCAACGGGCGGTTCAGCGAGATCCAGAAGAAGATCTACGACGCGGTGTACGAGGCCCAGGAGGCCGGTATCGCGGCCGTCAAGCCGGGCGCCAAGTACCGGGACTTCCACGACGCGGCGCAGCGCGTGCTCACTGAGAAGCTCGTCGAGTGGGGGCTGGTCGAGGGGCCCGTGGAGCGGGTGCTGGATCTCGGGCTGCAGCGGCGCTGGACGCTGCACGGGACGGGCCACATGCTCGGCATGGACGTCCACGACTGCGCCGCCGCGCGCGTGGAGACGTACGTCGACGGCACGCTGGAGCCCGGGATGTGCCTCACCGTCGAGCCGGGGCTGTACTTCCAGGCCGACGACCTGACGGTGCCGGAGGAGTACCGGGGCATCGGCGTGCGGATCGAGGACGACATCCTGGTCACCGAGGACGGCAACCGGAACCTGTCGGCGGGTCTGCCGAGGCGCTCCGACGAGGTCGAGGCCTGGATGGCTTCGCTCACGAGCTGATACGGAACGGATGGCCGGGTACCAGTGGGGTGCCCGGCCATTGACGTGCCTGGATTCACGAAACCTAGGGGGAGGGTCGTCGTGGACGACTTCTGGTCCGGTGTCGGTGTCGATCTGCATCTGGAGACCGACGACGGCGAAGGGCGGCGGGTCGGGCTGGAGCGGGCGCTGCGGGACGCCGTGCGGGACGGGCGGCTGGCGCCGGGGACGCGGTTGCCCGCCACCCGGCGGCTCGCGAGCGAGCTCGGGATATCGCGCGGCACCGCCAAGGCCGCCTACGACCAGCTCGTCGCCGAGGGCTACCTGACGGCGCGGCAGGGATCGGGCACGCAGGTCGCCGAGCTGCCGTCGGTCGACGCGGAGGCGCCGGGCGCGGCGGCCCGCGCGCGTACCCCGCGTTTCGATCTGCGGCCCGGCAGCCCGGACGTGGGGGCCTTTCCGGCCGCCGCCTGGTTGCGGGCGCTGCGGCGGGCCATCGCCACCGCGCCGCTGCTCGCGTACGACTACGGCGACCCGCGCGGGCGGATCGAGCTGCGCCAGGCGCTGTCGGGGTACCTGGGACGCGCGCGGGGCGTCATCGCGCCCCCGGAGCGCATCGTGATCACCTCCGGGTACGTGCAGGGGCTCGCGCTCCTCACGCGCGTGCTGGACGGCGCCGAGATCGGCATGGAGGACCCGGGGCTGCCGTTCCACCGGGAGGTGGTGCGGCACAACGGCGGACGCGTGGTGCCGGTGCGGGTCGACGAACGCGGGGCGTGCGCGCAGGAGTTGGGGGAGGAGCGGGCCGTCGTCGTGACGCCGGCGCACCAGTACCCGACCGGCGTGACGCTGCGCCCGGAGCGGCGCCGGGCGCTGACGGACTGGGCCCGCGCGCGGGGCGGGCTGATCGTCGAGGACGACTACGACGGGGAGTTCCGCTACGACCGGCAGCCGGTGGGCGCGTTGCAGGGGATGGCGCCGGGCCAGGTCGTCTACCTCGGTACGGCCTCCAAGACGCTCGGGCCCGCGCTCAGACTCGGCTGGATGGTGCTGCCGCCCCACCTGGTCGACGCGGTCGCCGACGCCAAGCTGCACAGCGACCACCACACCGAGTCCATCGGACAGCTGGCGCTCGCCGAGCTCATCGACAGCCACGCCTACGACCGTCACGTGCGCGCGTGCCGGCTCCGGTACCGGCGCCGCCGGGACCAGTTGCTGGACCGGCTGGGCGGGCGGCGCGGGGTGCACGGCATCGCGGCCGGGCTGCACGCGCTCGTGGAGGTCGCCGACGAGGCGGATGTCGTCGAGCGCGCCGAGGCCGAGGGCCTCGCGCTGGGCCGGCTGGGCGACCACTGGCACACACCGGGCGAAGGGCGGCCCCAGGGACTGGTCGTGGGGTACGGGACGCCTCGGGAGCGGGTGTATCCGGAGGCCCTGGAGGTGCTGGGGAAGGTGCTGGAAGGAGCGTGAGGCCCGGGGGGCGGCCCCTGTGCGCGGCCGTCCCCCGGAGCTCAGACCGCCGCCGCTCGTACGGTGACCGGCACGGCGTCCAGCAACAGCGCCCCCGCCAGCAGCCCCGCACTCCCCCGCGGGCTCCACGCGCGCGCGTGCAGGTCGGTGTCGAGGGCCGCCAGCGCCGCCGCGCCCGCCTCCGTCGCCGTACCGCCCGCCTCCAGGACCGCACGGGCGCCCGCCTGGACATGGCGCAGCCCCATCGGGCCCGCCGTGTGGAGCAGTTCCGTGTCCTGGAGGGTGGACATCACCGTGAGCAGGGCGTCCAGCCGTGCCTGGGTCTCGGTGGCGCCGGCCGAGCGGGCCGTGGTCAGGGCCTCCCACGCCCGCCGTACGTGCGGGAAGCCGGCGCGGGCCTCGCCGCGGGCGCCGGCGGCGCCGTACCTGACCGAGACCGACGAACCGCGCGACGGCCTGCGCGGGGCGCCCTTGTCGTTGAAGGCGGCGATCCGCTTGGCCGTCGCGACCACGTCCCGGGCCCCGGCGCGGGGGTCGAGCGCGGCCGCGGCGACCAGGAAGCCGAGCGCCCACAGGGCGCCGCGGTGGCCGCCGCCCGCCAGGCGCACCGAGTGCTCCGTGGACCGGCCGATCGCGCCCAGTTCGGCCCGCAGCGCGGGGGTGGGCTCGCCGATGCGGCGGGCGGCGGCGGCCATCGCCGCGAGGCCGGGCGCCAGCGCCTTGGCCGACCAGCGCAGCGCGCGGTGGTCCGGGCGGGCGGCGGGCACACCGAGGTCACGCGGGTCGGGCAGGCCCGGTTTGGGAGCCAGGTCGAGCTGACCGGTGAGCGCCTCCACGGCGGCCTGGGCAAGCGTCTCGTCCTCGCGGCTGCTCATGGCCGCACTCTAGGAGGACGCCGACGCCGAGGGAGTGGCGCTTTCGGTCGGAGCGCCGCTCGGCGGGGTGCCCGTCGGGGCGTCGCTCGGCGGGGTGCCGCCGCTGCCGCTGCCCGCGCCGGTGTTCTCGGCGTCCGGATCGACGGCGAGGGTCAGGAAGCCCTTGTAGCCCTTGGACGGGTCGCTCTTGTGCACCGCCTTCAGGGTGAGCAGGCCGCTGGCGGCGCCGCCGCCGTCGTACACCATGTCGTCGGCGAGGGTGGTGTAGGTGCCGGTGTGCTTGGAGTAGGGGTCCAGCGTGAAGATCTCCTGGGCGATGTCGTCGTCGAAGAAGAGCTGGCCGGTGTAGTTGACCTTGCCGCCCTCGTAGGTGCCGTCCTCCTTCTCGCCGCCCGTGTGCACCTTCACGTGGATGTGGCAGGTGCGCGGGGTGTACCAGCCGGGGAAGATCGTCTCGAACTTGACCACCCCGTTGGCGTTGGCGATCTGGTAGCCGCGCAGGTACGTGGCGTCGTTCGCGGAGTCGCCCTCCTCGCTCTCGGCGGGGGCCGAACCGCCGGGGTTGGCGGTGGTGTAGCCGGAGTAGTAGCCCCAGGCGTCGCAGTGCCAGATCTCCACGGCCGCGCCGGAGACCGGGGTGCAGCCGTCGGTGGCGTCGACGACGGTCAGGCGCAGGGTCAGCGGGACGCCGGCCTTGCCCTCCGTGATGTCCTTGCGGACCAGGGCGCCGTCCAGGTAGTAGGGGCCCTCGGTGACGCTGGACATCAGGGTCATGCATGCGCCGCTGGAGGCGTCGGCCGTGGCGGTCGCCCCGGCGCCGGTGGTGGTGTCCGCGAACGCCGACTGGTAACCGGCGACGGCGAGGCCGCCGGCCGCGACCGTGCCGCCGGTCACCGCGAGGGCGCGGCGCCGCGTGATGGAGGTGTTCTTGTGTTTTCCCGTCATGATCGGGAACGTAGGGAGGGCGGCCGTCAGGGACGTAGGACGGACGTAAGAAGGGGCTGTGAATGATGAGAAGGCTGAAGCCCGCCGGTCGTCCTGTCTCTCACACCGCCATCAGCGGCGCGTCCTCGCGCCACTTGAGGATCTTGTCGAAGCTGACCACCGCGCCTCCGCGCCCGGGCCGGTTGCCGATGTGGACGTGGTCGGCGAGCTCCTCGATCAGGCACAGGCCCCGGCCGTGCTCGGCGTCCGAGCGGGCGGGGCGCGTGGTCGGCGGCGGGGCGAAGCCCGGGCCGGAATCGGCCACCTCGATGCGGCACTTCTCGCCGTCGAGGTAGGCGGTGACGCGGTACGCCTCCGAGGAACCGCCGACCGCCGTGCCCCCGCCGTGCTCGACGGCGTTGGCACAGGCCTCGCTGAGGGCGACGGAGAGGTCGTAGGAGACGTCCGGGTCGACGCCCGCCGTCTCCATCGTGCCGAGCAGCAGGCGTCTGGCCAGCGGAACGCTCGCAGCGTCGCGCCGCAGATGGAGTGACCACCAGATGCTCATGCTCCAGCCTCCCGGCCGCGGCTCGACATACCGTTTCTTATTGCCGCCCGTGGCCGCGTGTAAGCGTGGAGTTGACGTGATGCCGCCCATATGGGCGATGCGTACGGGGTGGAATCGGTGTATGTGAGGGCGGTTCACGCCAGAAAGTGATCTTCGGATCGTACGGAACCTTGTGGACCTGCCGTATGGCGCCCGTCAGGCCAGTGCGATGATGAGCCCGCCATGACTGCCCCCCACCAGCGCACGGCGCGCGCCGGACACGACGTCCGGATTCTGCGGGCCGCGGTGTTCGCCGCGGTCTGCGTCGTGCTGGCCGCGGCAGGTCACACGCTCGCCTCCTGCGCCACGGTTCCGCTGTGGACGCTGGGCGCCGGGTTCCTGGGGACCGCGCTGGTCGTGGTGCCGCTCGCCGGGCGCGCGCGGTCGCTGCCGGGCATCGCGGCGCTGCTCGCGCTCGGGCAGACCGTGCTGCACACGCTGTTCGGGCTCGGGCAGGAGACGTCGGCGTCGGCCGCCATGTCGATGCCGTCGATGTCTTCGATGTCGTCGATGCCGATGTCCTCGATGCCGTCCGTGTCCTCCCTGCGGTCCGTGTCCGACGCGGCCCTCGTCGAGCGGGCCGCGCGGCTCGTGTGCGGGACCACGGCGGCGGCGATCAGCCCTGCCCAGGCCCGCAGGATCCTCGCCGACGCCCGGCTGCCGGTGAGCACCGGCACCGGCATGGACATGAGCTCCATGCACCACACCGCGGACGCCACCGGCGCCTCGGCCTCGCTGCTGCCGTCGCTGCCGATGCTGCTCGGGCACGTCCTCGCGGCCGTCGCCGCGGGGTGGCTGCTGCGCCGGGGCGACCTGGCACTGCTCAGGCTGGTCGAGCTCTCCCGGACCGAGGGGGCGCCCGGACGGTCCCTGCGCGCCGCGCTCGCGCTGGTGCGCGCCCTGCGCGCCGGGCTCCCGTACGCCCCCGAGGCGGCTCCGCGTCCGCCGCGCACGGCCCTGCTCGCCCCGCCGAAGCCCCGTACCACCGCACTCCAGCACTCGGTGATCAGGCGCGGCCCGCCGGCCGCCGCACCCGCTCTCGCTCTCGCCGCCTGACGCGACGCGACCCGCACTCCACAGAGGGAGCCGGCCGCCGTCGTGCGGCACACGCGCGTGCGCGCGTCCTGCTCACCCGACCCCACCCGAAGTGGAGTGTTCCCCTGTCATGAAGGCTTCCCGTCTCGCCGCGACCGGCGCCGTCGCCGCGTCCGCCGTGGTCGTCCTGTCCTCGCCCGCCTTCGCCCACGTCAGCGTCCAGCCCGAGGGCACGGCCGCCAAGGGCGGCTACGCGGTCGTCGACTTCAAGGTCCCCAACGAGCGCGACGACGCCTCGACCACCAAGCTGGAGGTCACCTTCCCCACCGACCACCCGCTGGCCTCCGCCATGCCGGAGCCGATGGCCGGCTGGAAGATCGAGGTCACCAAGTCCACGCTGGCCAAGCCGGTCGAGCTGCACGGCGAGAAGATCACCGAGGCCGTCTCCAAGATCACCTGGACCGCGGACGGCAAGGGCATCGAACCGGGCTACTTCGAGAAGTTCCCGGTCTCGGTCGGCGCGCTGCCCGAGGACACCGACGAACTCGTCTTCAAGGCGCTGCAGACGTACTCGAACAAGGAGGTCGTGCGCTGGATCGAGGTCCAGCAGGACGGCCAGGAGGAGCCGGAGAACCCCGCGCCGGTGCTCGCCCTGTCCGCCGCCTCCGACGACGGGCACGCGCACGGCTCGGCCACGGCGGAGGACGCCTCCGACAAGACGACCACGGCCGCCTCCGACAGCTCCTCCTCCGACGGCGGCGACACCACCGCGCGCGTGCTCGGCGTGGTCGGCATCGCCGTCGGCGCGCTGGGCGTGGCCTACGGCGTGCTGGCCGGGCGTCGGCGTACCGCCGCCTGAGGACTCTGATCGGCGTGTGCGCCGGGGCGCGACCCCGGCGCACACCGCGGCTCTCACATCTGGGACATTTTTCTATGCGCAAGAAGACGTTCGCCACGGCCGCGCTGTTCGCCGCCGCCGCCCTGACCCTCTCCGCCTGCGGCAGCGGCGACGACGGCAAGGACCCGGTCTCCGTGGTCTCCGAGGACACCTCGCAGAAGGCCGCGACCATCCTCGACCAGCCCTTCGAGAAGCCCGACCTGGTCCTGACCGACACCCAGGGCAAGAAGTACGACTTCCGCAAGGAGACGGCCGGCAGGCCGACGCTGATCTACTTCGGCTACACCCACTGCCCCGACATCTGCCCGCTGACCATGAACAACCTCGCGGTCGCGAAGAAGCAGCTGCCCGCGGCGGAACAGGACAAGCTGCGGATCGTGTTCGTCACCACCGACCCGGCCCGCGACACCCCCACCGAGCTCGGCAAGTGGCTCAAGGGCATCGACCCGCAGATCGTCGGCCTGACCGGCGACTTCTCCACCATCCAGGCCGGCGCCCGCACCCTCGGCATCTCCATCGAGCCGACCCACAAGGACAAGAAGACCGGCAAGACCGTCTCGGTGCACGGCACCCAGGTCATCGCCTTCTCGCCGAAGACGAACGGCGGTTACGTCCTCTACGGCGAGGACACCACCGTCGACGACTACACCAGGGACCTCCCCAAGATCATCAAGGGTGAGAACCCGTGAGGCGACTCGCCCCGGCGGCCCTGGTCCTCACCGGCGCCCTCGCGCTCGCGGGCTGCGCCGACTCCGGGCCCGAGCTGTCCGTGGGCTCCTCCTACATGCCCCAGCCGGTCTCCGACATGGCCGCGGGCTTCCTGACCGTCGCCAACAAGGGCGACGAGAAGGACGCGCTGACCTCGGTCACCAGCACCCTGGGCACCGTCACGATGCACGAGACGGTCGGGCAGTCCATGCAGGAGGTCACCTCCCTCGACGTACCGGCACACGGTCAACTCGTGTTCAAGAGCGGCGGCAACCACCTGATGTTCGAGAAGCTGAAGCACGAGCCGAAGCAGGGCGAGAAGGTGACCGTCGAACTGCACTTCGCCAAGTCCGGCCCCCTCACGGTCGAGATACCGGTGAAGTCGGCCACGTACAACCCTGCGACCGGCCACTGAGGGAGGGACCACCGTGACGCAGACCATCACCCCCCGCCGCGTGCGGAGCCTGATGCTGCTGCTCCTGGCCGTCGTCGGCGCGGTCCTCGCCGCCGCCGGCCCGGCCTCCGCGCACGCCGCGCTGACCGGCAGCGACCCCGCGCAGGGGGTGGTGGTCAAGCAGGCGCCGACCGAGGTCGCCCTCACCTTCTCCGAGAAGGTCGCGACCTCGGACGACTCCCTGCGCGTCCTCGACCCCAAGGGCACCCGCGTCGACACCGGCAAGCCGTCCAACATCAGCGGCACGACGTATGCCGTGCAGCTCAGGAGCGGCCTCGCCGACGGCACGTACACCGTCTCCTGGCAGGTCGTCTCCGCCGACAGCCACCCGGTCGCCGGCGCGTTCACCTTCTCCATCGGCGCCCCCTCCACGACCACCGTCTCGGTCGGCGACCAGACCGTGGGCGGCGGGATCGTGGGCTGGCTGTACGGCTTCGGACGGTACGTGTCGTACGGCGGCTTCATCGTCATGGCCGGCGGCGCCGCCTTCGTCCTGGCCTGCTGGCAGCGCGGCTCGGGCGTACGGCCGGTGCAGCGGCTGGTCGTCTCCGGGTGGCTGGCGCTGACCTCGGCCACCCTGCTGCTGCTCCTGCTGCGCGGCTCCTACACCACCTCCGGCAAGGTCGGCGACGTCTTCGACCTGAACCTGCTCGGGCAGGTGCTGCAGACCAAGACGGGCGCGGCGCTGGTCTCCCGGCTGCTGCTGCTCGCCGCCGCCGCGCTGTTCATCGCCGTGCTGTTCGGGGCGTACGACAAGCGCGAGGACGAGGAGAAGCGGGACCTGACCTTCGGGCTGGCGATCGGCGGGGCCGTCGTCTCCGCCGGGCTCGCGGCGAGCTGGGCGATGGCCGAGCACGCCTCGACCGGCCTCCAGCCGGGCATCGCGATGCCGGTCGACGTGGTGCACCTGCTGGCGGTCGCCGCGTGGCTGGGCGGGCTGTGCGCGCTGCTCGTCGCGCTGTACCGCTCGGAGACTCCGGTGGAGGCGGCGGCGGTACGGCGGTTCTCCCGCGTCGCCTTCGGCAGCGTCTGCGCGCTGGTCGCGACCGGCGTCTACCAGTCCTGGCGCCAGCTCGGCTCCTGGTCGGCGTTCACCGACACCTCGTACGGGCAACTGCTCCTCGTCAAGATCGGCCTCGTGACCCTGCTCGTCGGCCTCGCGACGATCTCGCGGCGCTGGACGGCACGGCTGGGGGACCCGGCGGTGACGGAAACCGACCAGGAGGGCACGACCGAGGTCGGCGAGGAGCCCGCGGCGAAGACCGGCAAGGAACCGGCGAGCGTGAGCGCGAAGGGCACCGTGGCGACGGGCGGGAACGAGGCCGCCGTGGGAGCGGAGGCCGCCGGCGACTCCGTGAGCTACGGCGATCCCGAGGGCCGCGGCGACTCGGTGAGCGCCGGCGTTTCCGGCGGCTCCCCTGGGTCCGAGGACACCGGTGCGACCAAGGGCTCCGGTCGGTCCGAGGGCCCCGGCGAGTCCCAGGCCGGCGTCGGATCCAAGGCCGTCGGTGACTCTCGGCGGGCCGTTCAGCTTGCGCGGCAGCGGGCCGCTGTCGATGCCGCGCGGCAGAAGAAGCGGCGGGACGCCGATCCCGACCGGTTCGGGCTGCGGCGTTCCGTGCTCGCCGAGGCCGGCGTCGCCGTCGTCCTCCTCGCCGTCACCACCGTGCTGACGCAGACCGAGCCGGGCCGCACGGCGGAGGAGGCCAAGGCGGCCACCGCGTCCTCCTCGTCGTCCGCCTCCTCGGCCGACTCCTCCTCGGGCGCGCTGACGCTGACCATGCCCTTCGACACCGGCGGAACCGACGGCAAGGGCGTCGTCTCGGTCGACTTCGACCCCGCCCGCGTGGGCGGCAACGAGATGCACGTCTACGTCACCCGGCCCAACGGCCGCGCCTTCGACGTCCCCGAGGTGAAGGTCGCCTTCACCCTGGAGACGAAGAAGATCGGGCCGCTTCCCGTCAATCCCGACCACGTCACCACCGGACACTGGGCGGCCGAAGGGGTGCAGATCCCGATGGCCGGCGACTGGAAGGTAGCCGTCACCGTGCGGACCTCCGACATCGACCAGGTGACCGTCTCCAAGAACGCGCAGATCGGCTGAACCGCACCATGGCAGAACAGTCCATCCCGGAGGCCCGGACCGCCGCCCCCGACGAGGGCGCCACCCGGCCGGCCCCCGCCGCCGCGGGCCTCTCACGCCGCGCCCTCCTCGGCACCGCCGGCGCCACCGGGCTCGTGCTCGGCGCGGCCGGAGCGGCCGTCGGGTACGCCGCCGCCCCCTCCGAGGCCACTCCGCTGACCTCCCTCGGCGCGGACATGGCAATGTTTCACGGGAAACATCAGCCCGGCATCACCGACGCCCTCCAGGCCAAGGGCCACCTCGTCGCCTTCGACCTCACGGCGGGCGCCGGCCGCAAGGAGGCCGCCGCGCTGCTGCGCCGCTGGTCGGCCACGGCCGAGCGGCTCATGGCGGGCGAGCCGACGGGAAGCGACGACACGGACGTGGCGCGCGACGCCGGGCCCTCGTCGCTGACGATCACCTTCGGCTTCGGCCACAGCTTCTTCTCCCGCACCGGTCTGGAGAAACAGCGCCCCGTCGCCCTCGACCCGCTGCCCGACTTCTCCTCCGACCACCTCGACAAGTCCCGCAGCGACGGCGACCTGTGGGTGCAGATCGGCGCCAACGACGCCCTGGTCGCCTTCCACGCCCTGCGCGCGATCCAGAAGGACGCGGGCAGCGCGGCCCGCGTCCGCTGGCAGATGAACGGCTTCAACCGCTCGCCGGGCGCCACCGCCCACCCCATGACGGCACGCAACCTCATGGGCCAGATCGACGGCACCCGCAATCCCAAGCCGACCGACGCCGACTTCGACCAGCGCGTCTTCGTGCCATCCAGCGGCACGCCCGCGTGGATGGCGAACGGCTCCTACGCCGTCGTACGCCGTATCCGGATGCTCCTCGACGACTGGGAGAAGCTCTCGCTCAAGGCCCAGGAGAACGTCATCGGGCGCCGCAAGGCGAACGGGGCGCCGCTGTCCGGCGGCACCGAGACGACCGCGATGGACCTGGAGAAGACCGACGCCAACGGCGAATACGTCGTCCCGGTCAACGCCCACGCGCGTATCACCCGTCCCGACCAGAACGGCGGCGCGGCGATGCTGCGGCGCCCCTTCTCCTACCACGACGGCATCGACGCGGACGGCACCCCGGACGCGGGCCTGCTCTTCGTCTGCTGGCAGGCGGACCCGCTGCGCGGCTTCGTGCCCGTCCAGCGCAAGCTCGACCGCGGAGACGCCCTGTCGAAGTACATCCGCCACGAGGCCAGCGGCCTGTTCGCGGTGCCGGGCGGGGCGGCGAAGGGGGAGTACGTGGGCCAGGCGCTGCTGGAGGGGTGACGGTCACTCCTTGGGGCGGCCGTCCTGAGACGCGCACGCCGGGCCGCGCAAGGGCCATTAGGGTGAGGGCATGCCAGCGAGCTATGCGTATCTCGGCCCCGAGGGCACCTTCACCGAAGCGGCCCTGCGCACCCTTCCCGAGGCGGCCACACGGGAGCTGATCCCGTACGTGTCGGTGCAGTCCGCGCTGGACGCGGTGCGCGGCGGCGAGGCCGAGGCGGCGTTCGTGCCGATCGAGAACTCCGTCGAGGGCGGCATCACGACCACCCTGGACGAGCTGGTCGCGGGCGCGCCGCTGATGATCTACCGCGAGGTGCTGCTGTCGATCACCTTCGCGCTGCTGGTGCGGCCCGGCACGAAGCTGTCGGACATCAAGACCGTCTCCGCACACCCGGCCGCCCAGCCGCAGGTGCGCAACTGGCTGCGCGAGAACCTCCCGGACGCCGACTGGGAGTCGGCCGCCTCGAACGCGGACGCCGCCCGGCTGGTCCAGGAGGGCCAGTACGACGCCGCCTTCGCCGGCGAGTTCGCCGCCGCCCTCTACGGCCTGGAGGCCCTGGAGACCGGGATCCACGACGCGGAGAACGCTCAGACCCGGTTCGTGCTCGTCGGCCGGCCCGCCCGGCCCGCCGCGCCGACCGGCGCCGACAAGACCTCCGTCGTGCTGTGGCAGCGCGACGACCACCCCGGCGGGCTGCGTGACCTGCTCGGCGAGTTCGCCACCCGGGGCATCAACCTGATGCTGCTGCAGTCCCGCCCGACCGGCGCCGGCATCGGCAACTACTGCTTCTGCATCGACGCCGAGGGCCACATCGCCGACCGCCGGGTGGCCGAGGCCCTGATGGGGCTGAAGCGGATCTGCCTGGAGGTGCGGTTCCTGGGGTCGTACCCGAGGGCGGACGCGGGCGTGGAGGACGTGAGCGCGCCGCGGCCCGGAACCTCGGACGAGGAGTTCGCGGCGGCCTCGGACTGGGTGGCCCGCTGCCAGGACGGCCGCTTCTAGGTCTAGTCCTACCTGCTGATATTCGTTATCCACAGGAGTTATCCACAGGTCCGCTTCTCGACCTGGGGACAAGTCGACAACACATCGCCACCCTGTCGACAAATCGGCCTACAGACCCCTCCTTCATCCACCGTCGCGCAGGTCACCGTTCGTCCACTCTTTTCCTTTGCTCAACCCTTTGGGGCGACCGAGGATGACCAGTTACCACTCGAAAGGGGTGGTAAATGAGGTTTTGCACGGGGAATCCAGGGCGTGACGGTCCGGTTTCGGAGTGATCAATTCCGGAATCCACAGATCTTCCGCACACCCTGTGGATAACTCTTCGGGGGTTGTGGACAGCTGTGGACAACGGCGCCCCAAGTCCCGTTCTCCACAAGGGATTCGAGTCAACCCGACGCCTCACGCCGTGCCCCGTCCCGGGGAGTGAGACGTCCTTTATTGACCTCTCCCGACACGGCACGCAATTACCCCATAACGGTACGTAAGCGGTGATTCGGAATACCGAGTCGTGAGCCGTCACCCCGCACCGGTAGCCTTGGCCGCGTGATTGACCTTCGTCTGCTCCGTGAGGACCCCGACCGTGTGCGCGCTTCCCAGCGCGCCCGTGGAGAGGACGTCGCGCTCGTCGACGCTCTCCTGTCTGCCGACGAGCGGCGCAGGTCGTCCGGCGTCCGCTTCGACGAGCTGCGTGCCGAGCAGAAGTCGCTCGGCAAGCTCATCCCCAAGGCCTCCGGGGACGAGAAGGCCGAGCTGCTGAAGAAGGCGAGCCAGCTCGCCGCCGACGTCAAGGCCGCCGACGCCGAGCGCGACGCGGCCGACGCCGAGACCCAGGAGCTCCTCCTCCAGCTGGGCAACCTCGTCCACCCGGACGTGCCCGTCGGCGGCGAGGAGGACTTCGTCACCCTGGAGACGCACGGCACCATCCGCGACTTCGGCGCCGAGGGCTTCGAGCCCAAGGACCACCTGGAGCTCGGCACGCTCCTCGGCGCGATCGACGTGGAGCGCGGCGCGAAGGTCTCCGGCTCCCGCTTCTACTTCCTCACCGGCATCGGCGCCCTGCTGGAGCTCGCGCTCGTCAACGCCGCGATCGCGCAGGCCACCGCGGCCGGCTTCACCCCGATGCTGACGCCCGCGCTGGTGCGCCCGCAGTCGATGGCGGGCACCGGCTTCCTCGGCCAGGCCGCCCAGGACGTCTACCACCTCGACGCCGACGACCTCTACCTCGTCGGCACCTCCGAGGTCCCCCTCGCCGCGTACCACATGGACGAGATCCTCGACGTCGACCGCCTGCCGCTGCGCTACGCCGGCTTCTCGCCGTGCTTCCGCCGCGAGGCCGGCTCGCACGGCAAGGACACCCGGGGCATCTTCCGCGTCCACCAGTTCGACAAGGTGGAGATGTTCTCCTACGTCGCTCCGGAGGACTCGCAGGCCGAGCACCAGCGCCTGCTGCAGTGGGAGAAGGAGTGGCTGACCTCGCTGGAGCTGCCGTTCCGCGTGATCGACGTGGCCACCGGCGACCTCGGCGCCTCCGCCGCCCGCAAGTTCGACTGCGAGGCGTGGATCCCGACGCAGGGCAAGTACCGCGAGCTGACGTCGACCTCGGACTGCACCGAGTTCCAGTCCCGCCGCCTGTCGATCCGCTTCCGTGACGGCAAGCAGGTCAGGCCGCTGGCGACGCTCAACGGCACGCTGTGCGCCGTACCGCGCACGATCGTGGCGATCCTGGAGAACCACCAGCAGGCCGACGGCTCCGTGTACGTGCCGCCCGTGCTGCGCCCGTACCTGGGCGGCCGGGAGGTCCTGGAGCCGGTCGCCAAGTGACCGACTTCCCCTACCGGCTGATCGCGACCGACCTCGACGGGACGCTGCTGCGCTCCGACGAGTCGGTCTCGCGCCGCACCCGTGACGCCCTCGCCGCGGCCATCGCGGCGGGGGCCGTGCACATCGTCGTCACCGGCCGCGGAGCGCCGTGGACCCGGCACGTCCTCGACGACCTCGGCTACGACGGCCTCGCCGTCTGCGGTCAGGGCGCACAGGTCTACGACGCCAAGGAGCACCGGCTGCTGACGTCCGTGACCCTGGACCGGCAGCTGGCGGGCGTCGCCCTGGCCAAGATCGAGGCGGAGGTCGGCCCGCTGCACCTGGCGGCGAGCCGGGACGGACTGGACGGTGACGTGCTGGTCGGACCGGGTTACGCGGTCACCGGCTCGCTGCCCGCCGTTCCCTTCACGGACGCGGCCGACCTGTGGGCCGCCCCGCTGAACAAGATCTACATACAGCATCCGACGCTCACCGACGACGAGCTGGCCGAGGCGGCCCGCCGGGCCGCGGGCGGCTTCGTCACGGTCGCGATGGCGGGCGCGGGCATCGTGGAACTGCTGCCGCTGGGCCTGTCGAAGGCGACGGGGCTGTCCCTGGCCGCGCGCAGGCTCGGCGTGAAGGCGGCCGAGACCATCGCCTTCGGCGACATGCCCAACGACATCCCGATGTTCGCCTGGGCGGCCCGGGGCGTGGCGATGGCCAACGCCCACCCGGAGCTGAAGGCGGTCGCGGACGAGGTGACGGCCTCGAACGAGGAGAACGGCATCGCGGTGGTGCTGGAGCGGTTGCTGGGCTGACCTGTCGGCCGCTGTCGGTCGTCTTCTGCGGAGGATGCACGGATCGAACGTGCGCGGGCTTTCCAGGCCCGACCTTGGCTTAGCAAGCCAGTGCCTTACCACTCGGCCAATCCTCCGGGTGGGCGGCCCACGCGAGAGCGACATCGCGTGCTCGAAGCGGCCGCCCCGGGCAGTTCCTGGGGGTGACTCGACGGTGGCGTAACTACACCGGAGTCCTCCGCGGACTGCCCTGACGGGAGCTGGACGTCCTGTCGTGCATGGACATCGCCCGGCTCCTCTCCCAGAACGTGGCGCCGAAGCCGCCGTACCCACGGACGGTTTCCGGCGGGGTGGACACAACCATCCTGCCTGTACGACGCGTTGGGCGCCACTGATTAAAAGGCGGCCGCCGGTCTGCCTACCGCCGCCGCCACTTCCGCCGGCGCCCCTTGCTGAAGAACCAGCCGGCCGGCGGCTCGTCGGAGCGCCACGGCTGCGGCTCGGGTTCCTCCTCGCGCCAGCGGGCGGCGAGCATGCGGGCGCGGGCTGAGGGCTCGGTCGTCCCGGCGGACCGTATGAAGTCCTCGTCCAGGACCAGGTCGTCCCAGTCGTCTGCCATCCCCATTCCTCTCAGCCCGGCCTTCCCATTTGCCCAGTGTGCCCGGACAGGGGTGAAGTCCCCGTCAGTAAGCGCCGCGTTACTCCTCGCCCGCCAGCGTCAGCGAGCGCAGCTTCTGCCCGGCGTACCAGGTGGCGAGGACCGTCACCGCGACCAGGAACACCGTCGCCGTGGTCAGCCCGACGTCCGAGGTCACCAGGTCGCCGCCGGCCACCTTGTGCGCGACCGCCAGCGACCACTGCTGGACGCTCAGCGTGCGCGCGCCCGGCACCAGGGAGCCGAACAGGGCCTCCCAGACGAGGGCGTAGACGAGACCGAAGACCACCGCGTGCCGGGACACCGTGCCCAGCAGCAGGAAGAGCGCGGCGTAGGCGATGGAGGACACCAGGGCGGCGACCGTGTAGGCGACCGCGATCTGCTGGCCGTTGCCGTTGAGGATGAACCCGGCGATCAGGGTCGGCAGGGCCGAGAAGACCATGGTCACCGCGATCGCCACGATCAGCTTGGTGAAGATGATCGTCGGCCGCTTGACCGGCTTGGACAGCAGGTACACCACCGAACCGTCGTCGATCTCCGGCCCGATCGCGCCCGTGCCCGCGATGACGCCGATGATCGGCACCATCGTGGCGAGCGCGAGCCCGCCGAGCAGGTCCGAGGCCGTCTGGTCGTCGGCGCCGACCAGTCCGCGCACGATCACCGCGATCACGACCAGCAGGACGGGCAGCGCGCCCAGGATGAGGGCCCGGCGGCGGCCGAGCAGGGCCCGGTAGGTGAGCCGGGCGACTGTGGGGTCGTACATCTTCGGCCTCCTACGCCGCGACCAGATACGAGAAGACGGACTCGAGGGACTCGTCCGACGGCGAGACCGTGAGCAGCCGGATGCCGTGGTCGCGGGCGACCCGGGGCAGCAGGGCCGTGAAGCGGCCGAAGTCGACGGCCTGGATGCGCAGCGCGCCCTCGGCCAGGTCGACCTCGATGCCCGACGTCGACGGGTCGGCGATCAGCGCCGCCGCGAGCGCGCGGTCGTCGCTGGAGCGCACCAGGTAGCGGTGCGGGCGGTCGGTCATCAGGCGGCGGATCCTGCGGAAGTCGCCGCTGGCCGCGTGCCGGCCGGCCACGACGACCTCGATGTGCCAGGCCAGCTGCTCGACCTCTTCGAGGATGTGGGACGAGAACAGCACCGTGCGGCCCTCGTCGCCCATGCGCCGCAGCAGGTCCATCAGCTGCATGCGCTGGCGCGGGTCCATGCCGTTGAAGGGCTCGTCCAGCAGGAGCAGCGAGGGGTCGTGGACCAGGGCGGACGCCATCTTCACGCGCTGGCGCATGCCCTTGGAGTAGGTGGAGATCTTGCGGTCCTGCGCGTACTCCATCTCGACCGTGGCGAGCGCCTTCTGGGCCGCCTTGGCGCCCAGGCCGTGCAGCTCGGCGTTGGCGACGACGAACTCGCGGCCGGTGAGGAAGTCGTACATCGCCTCGCGCTCGGGGACGATGCCGATGTGCCGGTAGATCTCCTCGTTGCGCCACACCTGCCGGCCGTCGAGGGTGACGGTGCCGGTGGAGGGGGCGAGGAAGCCGCCCATCATGTTGATGAGGGTGGACTTCCCGGCGCCGTTCGGGCCGAGCAGGCCGGTGACGCCGGGGCCGATGGTCATGGTGATGTCGTTGACGGCGACCACGTTGCCGAACCAGCGGGAGACGTGGTCGATGGAGAGCGTGGTCACAGTCCCACCTTCTTGTAGCGGCGCAGCAGCAGGCCGTAGGCGGCGGCGATCAGGCCCAGGACGGCCAGGACGTAGACGACGCCCTGGGCGTTCGTGGGGGCGATCTCCCCGGGGACCGACGAGTGCGCGCCGAGGAAGGCCGACTGGACGCCGTCGATGAGCGTCACGGGCGAGAACAGGCCGATCCACGGGATGGCCCCGGTGGTGCCCTGGGCGTCCGCGATGGCCTGGAGCGTGGAGACAGCCCCGTAGGAGATGGTCAGCACGGCGATCACGGCCGCGATGCCGAAGCCGCGGCGCGGGGTGACCGAGGCGATGACCAGGCCGATGCCGGCGAACAGCAGCGAGAGCAGTGCCACGGAGAGGAGTCCCTGCCCGAATCCCTTGGTCTGGTCGGTGAAGTCCAGTTTCGCCAGCAGCGCGCCCACGTAGAGCACGATCAGGGGCGCCGCGGTCAGGACGAACAGCGCCGAGGCCAGCGCCGCGTACTTCGCGCGCACGTAGTCGGCGGTCTCGATCGGCCGCGAGAAGTACAGCGGCACGGTCTTGAAGCGCAGGTCGCGTGAGACGGACTGGGGTGCCTGCGAGGCGACGTACAGGCTGATGACGGCCTGCATGATGATCGCGTAGCGCGTGTAGGTGACCGGCAGGTCGTGCGCCTTGGTGGCGACCGCGACGGCGACCATGATGGCCGCGGGCACGCACATCACCACGAACAGCAGCATCGGCAGCACCTTGGACTTGATGGACCGTCCGAGGCCGTAGGCGCCGCGCAGGGACTGCGAGTAGAGAGAGCGGGTGGCGTAGGAGCGGCCGAGGCGGGGGCCGTCGTAGTTGCGGTAGCCGATGTTGTGGATGCGGGTCTGGTCACCCGGCGTGGCCGCTACGGGGTGCTCAACTGCCATGGACGGCCGCCTCCTTCCGCTGCTCTTCCTCGCCGGTCTCGCTGGTGAAGACCTCGGAGATGTGGTGCCGGCGCTGCTCCATGCGCACCAGGCCGAGGCCGAGGTCGGCGACGACGTCCCGGACGAGGTCGTAGGTCTCCTCGCCCTGCGCCGTCAGCAGCAGGATGTGGCCGGCGCCCGGCAGGCCGCTGCCGGCCTCGACGCTCACCCCGCGCGCGTGCAGCGCCTCGCGCACCGCGCGCGTGCCGTCCGGATGCTCGTCGGTGTCGGTGACCTCGACGGCGAGGGTGGTCGTGGTCTGGGTGAAGTCGGTGGTGGAGCTGGAGCGCAGCAGCTTGCCGCCGTCGATGACGACGACGTGGTCGCAGGTGCGCTCCAGTTCGCCCAGGAGGTGCGAGGTGACCAGGACGGAGATGCCGAAGTCGGTGTGGATGCGGCGGATCAGGCCGAGCATCTCGTCGCGGCCGACCGGGTCGAGGCCGTTGGTCGGCTCGTCCAGGAAGACCAGCTGCGGGTCGTGGACGAGGGCCTGCGCGAGCTTCACGCGCTGCTTCATGCCGGTCGAGTAGCCGCCGATGGGGCGGTAGCGCTCCTCGTAGAGACCGACGTGACGCAGTGTGTCCGCCGTGCGCTCGCGGGCGGCGGTCGGCGGCAGTCCGGACATCCGGGCCATGTGCACGACGAACTCGGTCGCCGAGACGTCCGGCGGCAGGCAGTCGTGCTCCGGCATGTAGCCGACGCGCTCGCGGATGGCGGCGCCCTTGGTCGCGACGTCGAGCCCGAGCACTTCGGCACGGCCCTCGGAGGCGGGGGACAGACCCAGCAGGATCTTGATCAGTGTGGACTTGCCGGCTCCGTTGGCTCCGACGAGCCCGGTCACACCGGGTCCGACGTCGACGGAGAGCCGGTCAAGCGCGGTCACCCGGGGGAACCGCTTGCTCAGGCTTTCGGTCGCGATCACAGTCACGCATCCGAAGGTAGTGACGCGCGCCACTGCGGTCGTCAGACCGTGGAGCCGTATTGCCGTCCGACTCCAGGCGTACGGGTACGTAGGGGATGCCATGCCTGAGAGCTACGGAGAGTTGTCCACAGGCGGAACCCGGCCTCTTGACGCCGCCTCTGACGACTGTCACATTCATCAGTGTCAAGTTACGGGCACGTACCGCAGTCGACGCACACGAGGACGGGACGGGGCGGGGCGGATGACGACGGCAGTGAGGGGCGGACGCGCGGCGGAACTGCGGGGGTTCCGGCGAGTCCAGCGGCTCGCGTACGAGTGCGCGGAGGCGGTCGCGGCCCGGCTGGAACCGGGGATCACCGAGCGCGAGGCGGCGCGCATGCAGCGCGCGTGGCTGCGCGAGCGGGGCGTGCGGGACTGGTTCCACCTGCCCTTCGCCTGGTTCGGCGAGCGCACGGCGTTCGTCGGCTTCCGCGTCCCGCTGCAGTTCTTCCCGACGAACCGGCGGCTCGAGCCCGGGATGCCGTTCATCCTGGACATGGCCCCGGTGTACGAGGGCTACACGGCCGACATCGGCTACTCGGGCTCCCTGGGCATCAACCCCGTGCAGGACCGGCTCATGGCCGACCTGGAGGCGCACCGCGAGCTGATCCTGCGCGAGGTGCGCGAGCGGCGGCCGCTGCGGGAGATCTACGAGGACGTCGACCGTCTCATGGTCCGCCAGGGGTACGCCAACCGGCACCGCGCGTATCCCTTCGGGGTGATCGCCCACAAGGTCGACCGGGTGCGGGAGCGCCGCTGGTCACCCCATCTGTTCGGGTTCGGCACCCAGTCCCTCAAGGGCCTCGCCGCCGACGCGCTGCACGGCCACCGCGAGGGCTGGTCGCCGCTGTGGTCGCCGTACCGCTTCTCCGACCACCCGCCGCAGCCGGGCCTGTGGGCGGTCGAACCCCACCTCGGTTTCCGGGGCACGGGCGCCAAGTTCGAGGAGATCCTGGTCGTCACCGACTCCGGGGACCCCGAGGAGAGCGCCTTCTGGCTGGACGACGATCTGCCGCACGTGCGGCGCTGGGCGGAGGACAAGTGACGGGCTTCGGAGAGAAGGGCGCTTCGGGGGCGGGCGGGTCCGAGGTGGGATTGGCGGGTGCGCGGGAGCGTCGCGTGCGGACCGGCGGCATCGAGTTGTGCGTCGCCGAGCTGGGGGATCCCGCGCAGCCGACGGTCGTCCTGGTGCACGGCTACCCGGACAGCAAGGAGGTGTGGTCCGAGGTCGCCGTCCGGCTGGCGGAGCGCTTCCACGTCGTGTTGTACGACGTCCGGGGCCACGGCCGCTCGACCGCCCCGCGCCCGCTGCGCGGCGGTTTCACGCTGGAGAAGCTGACGGACGACTTCCTGGCGGTGATCGACGCCGTCAGCCCGGACCGGCCGGTGCACCTGGTGGGCCACGACTGGGGCTCCGTGCAGTCCTGGGAGTTCGTCACCGTCGCACGCACCGAGGGCCGTGTCGCCTCCTTCACGTCGATGTCCGGACCGTCCCTGGACCACTTCGGCCACTGGATCGGCAGCCGCCTGAAGAACCCCACTCCGCGCCGGGTCGGCCAGCTCCTCGGCCAGGGCGCCAAGTCCTGGTACGTGTACCTGCTGCACACCCCCGTCCTGCCCGAACTGGCCTGGCGCGGCCCCCTCGGCAAGCGCTGGCCGGCCGCCCTGCGCCGGTTCGAGAAGGTGCCCGGCGACGGCTACCCCACCCCCTCGCTGCCCTCCGACGCGGCCCACGGCGCCTGGCTGTACCGGGACAACGTCCGCGCCCGGCTGCGCAGGCCGCGCACCGACGCGTACGCGCACGCGCCCGTGCAGCTCATCACGCCCCTGGGCGACGCGTTCCTGTCCCAGCGGCTCTACGACGACCTGGAGCAGTGGGTCCCCCGGCTGACCCGGCGCACCCTCCCGGCGGGGCACTGGATACCGCGCACCCGGCCGGACCAACTGGCCTCCTGGGTCACCGAGTTCGTCACCGCCGTGGAGGGCGGCCGGACCGCCCCGGCCGCCGCCGGCAAGCACGCCGACCGCTTCGGCGGACAGCTCGTCCTGGTCACCGGCGCGGGCAGCGGCATCGGGCGGGCCACCGCGTTCGCCTTCGCCGAGGCCGGCGCGCGCGTGGTGGCCGTCGACCGGGACGCGGAGGCCGCGGCGCGCACCGCCGAGCTGTCCCGCCTGATCGGCGCCCCCGAGGCGTGGGCGGAGACGGTCGACGTCAGTGACGAACAGGCCATGGAGAAGCTGGCCGACAAGGTCGCCGCCGAGTACGGCGTGGTGGACGTCCTGGTCAACAACGCGGGGATCGGCCTGGGCGGCTCCTTCCTCGACACCACCCCGGAGGACTGGAGGAAGGTCCTCGACGTCAACCTGTGGGGCGTCATCCACGGCTGCCGTCTCTTCGGCCGGCAGATGGCCGAGCGCGGACAGGGCGGCCACATCGTCAACACCGCGTCGGCGGCCGCGTTCCAGCCCTCCAAGGCGCTGCCCGCCTACAGCACCTCCAAGGCGGCCGTGCTGATGCTCAGCCAGTGCCTGCGTGCGGAACTGGCCGGGCAGGGCATCGGCGTGAGCGCGATCTGCCCCGGCTTCGTCAACACCGGCATCACGTCCACCGCCCGCTTCGCCGGCGTCGGCGCCGAGGAGGAGAAGCGGCGGCAGAAGAGGGCGGCGCGGCTCTACGGGCTGCGCAACTACCCGCCGGAGAAGGTCGCCGACGCGATCCTGCGGGCGGTGGTGCGCAACGAGGCCGTCGTGCCCGTCACTCCTGAGGCGCGGGGAGCCCGCCTGCTGTCCCGGTTCGCCCCGCGCGCCCTGCGGGCCATCGCACGGCTGGAGCCACCCCTGTGACCGCACGCCGGGTCCGCTTCGACTGGACCCACCTGAGGAGGTCCCCGGCCACGAGCGGGGCGGCATGAGGGGGGCATACGGCGATGAGAGCGGGAGCATGAGCGGCGACCGGCGGGGGGAGGGCAGCGGCCGGGTGGGCGGCGACTGGCAGGAAGAGCGCGGCAGCCGGGTGGGCGGCGACCGGCACGATGAGCGCGGCAGCCGGGTGGGCGGCGACCGGCAGGAAGAGTGCGGCGGTCGGGCGAGCGGCGACCGGCACCATGAGCACGGCAGCCGGGTGGGCGGCGACCGGCAGGAAGAGCGCGGGGGTCGCGCGAGCGGCGACCGTCATCATGAGCACGGGGGTCGGGCGAGCGGGGGCTACCGGATCGAGGATCTCGCCCATCTCAGCGGTGCCACCGTCCGCACCATCCGCGCCTACCAGGACCGCGGTCTCCTCCCCCGCCCCGAGCGCCGCGGCCGGGCCAACGTCTACGCCGACGCCCACCTCCTCCGCCTGCGCCAGATCGCCGACCTCCTCGACCGCGGCTACACCCTCGCCTCCATCAAGGAGCTCCTGGAAGCCTGGGACACCGGGCGCGGCCTGGGCGGGGTGCTGGGGCTGGCCGCGGAGGTCGACGGGCCGTGGACCGACGAGCAGGCGGTACGGATCTCCCGCGCCGAGCTGGACGAGCGGTTCGGCGGCTCCCCCGACGACGCGGCGGTAGCGGAGGCCGTGGAGCTCGGGGTGCTGGAACCGGTGCCCGGCGACGAGGAGTCCTACCTCGTGCCGAGCCCCCAAGAACTCGCGGTGGCCGTGGAGTTGCACGAGGCCGGGGTACCGCTGTCCGCGATCTCCGGTCACCTACGGGAGTTGAGGGGACAGGTTGAGCACATCGCCGCCCGTTTCCTGGAGTTCACCACCGAGCACGTCTTCGCCCGCTACCTCGACGGACCCGAGCGTCCGACGGACGCCGACGCGGCCGAGGCGGCCTCTCTGGTACGACGGCTGCGGCCGCTCGCCCAGCAGACGGTGGACGCGGAACTGGCCCGGGCGATGCGCCTGTTGGCCGTGCGTCAGCTGCGCCGGCACCTCGGTGCGGACGACATCGTGCGGACCGGGCCGGCGTCACGCTCCGTGCAACTGCCCGAGGAGACGATACGGGCCGTCGAGAGGCTGGTTGGGGCGGAGCGGGTGGCCGAGTTCGTGGCGCTGGCGGCTGAACGGGAGGTGCGGGCAAGGGCGTTGGACGCGCTCACGTCAAGAGGATGGCCCCCAGTCGATCTTGACGAACGGGGCTGACATGTCGGGAAGTTGTCCACAGAAGCGCCAAGTAGCCTGTGGATAACTACAGTTGGTTGTGGATCAAACCTCCGGGCCAAAACAAAATGCGTGACGCGCGTCTCTCCCGTCATGCTGAGTGGATGGACGAAAGACGCACCGTGAAGGTGTCGAAGTACCTCTCCAAACACCTGCGCCACCAGCCCGAGCGAATCGGTCTGACCCTCGACGAGGCCGGCTGGGTCGAGATCGACGCGCTGATCGCCGCGGCCGCCGCGCACGGCTTCCGCTTCACCCGCGAGGAACTGGACCACGTCGTCGCCACGAACGACAAGAAGCGGTTCGCCGTCGAGGGCACCCGCATCCGCGCCAGCCAGGGCCACAGCATCGAGGTCGACCTCGCCCTGCCCCCGGCGACCCCGCCGCCGTACCTCTACCACGGCACCGTGGACCGCTACCTGGACGCCATCCGCACCGAGGGGCTGCGGCCCATGAACCGCCACGACGTGCACCTCTCGCCCGACCACGAGACGGCCACCCGCGTCGGCGCCCGGCGCGGCCGGCCGGTCGTGCTGGGCGTGGACGCCGCCGCGATGCACCACGACGGCCACGTCTTCCACGTCAGCGCGAACGGCGTGTGGCTGACGAAGGCCGTGCCTCCGCAGTACCTGCGGTTTCCGCGGGGCCGCTGAGGCTTCCGCTCCCCGTTCGCGCCCGTGACCGAGCGTCCTCGCCGCAGGACCGAGCGTCACTGTTTCACGTGAAACCCGTTCGGCCGCATACGCTCGACGCATGAGTCTGCGCCTGAGCACCGTGATCCTCCCGTACCGCCGATGGCACGAGGGGGCGCGTGAGACATGGCAGCGCGCGGAGCAGCTCGGCTTCCACACCGCGTACACCTACGACCACCTTTCCTGGCGCATCCCGTTCCGCGACGGTCCCTGGTTCGGTGCCGTGCCGACGCTCACCGCGGCCGCGGCCGTCACCGAGCGGCTTCGCCTGGGCACGCTGGTGACCTCGCCGAACTTCCGGCACCCGGTGACCCTCGCCAAGGAACTGATCTCCCTCGACGACATCTCCGGCGGGCGCCTCACCCTCGGCATCGGCGCCGGCGGCACCGGCTTCGACGCCACGGCCCTGCTGAGCAGCGACCAGGAGCCCTGGACACCGCGCGAGCGGGCCGACCGGCTCGCGGAGTTCGTGCCCCTGCTGGACCGGCTGCTGACCGAGGACGAGGTGTCGCACGACGGCCGCTTCTACTCCGCGCACGAGGCGCGCAACATCCCCGGCTGTGTGCAGCGGCCCCGGCTGCCCTTCGCGGTCGCCGCGACCGGCCCGCGCGGGCTGGAACTCGCCGCCCGCCACGGGCAGGCATGGGTCACCACCGGCGACGCCAAGCTGTACGAGAACGGCACTCCTGAACAGTCGGTTCAGGCCATTCGCGGCCAGGTCGCAAAGCTCGCCGACGCCTGCGCCGGCATCGGGCGGGACGCGGCCGTGATGGACAAGATCCTGCTCACCGGGTTCACCCCGGACCGCGGCCGGCCCCTGGAGTCGCTCGACGCGTTCGTCGAGTTCGCGGGCCGCCACCAGGAGCTGGGCTTCACCGAGATCGTGATCCACTGGCCCATCCCCGGGACCGTCTTCGCCGCTGACGAGAAGGTCTTCGAGCAGATCGCCATGGAGGCGCCCGCACAGCTGCGTTGAACCCGTCAAGTGTCGTCTGTGCCTCACCTGTGCGGCCTCCCGCACAGGCGTGCGGGCATATGCGGGAGAATGGCCGGGTGACCTCAGCGACTCGACAGCCCGAGACCCCGGCCCCCGCCGTCCAGCCACGGCTCATCGCCACCGATCTCGACGGCACCCTGCTGCGGGACGACAAGTCGGTCTCCCCGCGCACGGTCGCCGCCCTCGCCGCCGCCGAGGAGGCGGGCATCGAGGTCTTCTTCGTCACCGGTCGCCCCGCCCGCTGGATGGACGTCGTCAGCGACCACGTGCACGGCCACGGCCTGGCGATCTGCGGCAACGGCGCCGCCGTGGTCGACCTGCACGGCGGTCCCGGCGCCCACCGGTTCGTGAAGGTGCGTGAACTGGCCCGGGAGAACGCGCTGGACGCCGTACGGCTGCTGCGCGAGGCGGCGCCCGGCACGGTGTACGCGGTCGAGCAGACGTACGGCTTCCACCAGGAGCCGGAGTATCCCAAGCTGCACATGGAGATCCCGGACGAGCTCCGGCCCGCCGAGGACCTGCTCGCACCCGACGGTCCCGGGGCCGCCGAACCGGTGCTGAAGATCCTCGCCTACCACCCTTCGCTCGACCCCGACGGTTTCCTCACCACCGCCCGCCTCGCCATCGGCGACCGCGCCAACGTCACCCGCTCCAGCCCCAGCGCCCTGCTGGAGATCAGCGGCCCCGGCGTCTCCAAGGCCAGCACACTCGCCCTCTGCTGCGCCGAGCGCGGCATCTCGCACGAGGAGGTCGTCGCCTTCGGGGACATGCCGAACGACGTCGAGATGCTGACCTGGGCGGGACGGTCGTACGCGATGGGCAACGCGCACCCGGACGTCATCGCCGCGGCCTCGGGGCGGACCGTCGCCAACAACGACGACGGCGTGGCGGTCGTCATCGAGCGGATGCTGGCCGAGCGGCGCTGACTCAGCCGACGGGCGCGCCCCGCGCCGCCAGCCACGGCACCGGGTCCACCGCCGACCCCGCCTCCGGCGTGACCCGCACCTCGAAGTGCAGATGCGGGCCCGTGGAGTTGCCCGTGGTCCCGGACTGGCCGATCCACTGCCCGGTGTCCACCCGCTCGCCCTGGTCGACGGTGACCGCGGCGAGGTGGGCGTACTGCGTGAGATAGCCGTCCGGGTGCTGGAGCACGACCTCGATGCCGAAGGGGCCTCCGCACGCCACCTTCACCACCCGGCCCGCGCCGACCGCCCGTACCGGCGTGCCGACCGGCACCGCGAAGTCCTGCCCGGTGTGCCGGTTCGCCCACCGGTCACCGCCGCTGCCGAAGCCCGCGGACAGCTCGTACGTCTCCACCGGTGTGACCCACGGCTGCGTGGTGCGGGTCGGCGGCTGGTCGAGGCGGACCGCGCCGCGGCAGCTGCCGGCCGCGACCGAGGCGTCCGCCTGGCTCTGCAACCGTCCGCGCGCCTCTTCGAGCCGGCGCTCGATGGTGTCCTTGATCGCCGCCAGCTCGGTGTTCCGTTTCTCCAGCGCCTGCCAGGCCGCCGTCGCCTGCGCCTCATCGGCGGCGAGCCGCGCCTCGGCCCGCCGGCTCTTGTCGAGGGCGTTGTCCAGGGCCAGGGTCGCCTGGGAGAAGACGTGCTGACCGCGCATCAGCTCCTCCGGGCTGCGGGCGAGCAGGATCTGCGCGGTCAGCGGCAGCCCGCCGCCCGCGCGGTACTGGGCGCGCGCGATCCGCCCCAACCCGTCGTGCCGCCCGGCGACCTCCTGCCGCACCCGGGCCAGCTGCGCCTGCGCCCGCTCGGCCTGCACCCGCTGCCCCTCGGCCTGCTGCCGGACCGTCTCGTACTGCTGCGTCGCCACCGCCGCGTCCTGGTAGAGCCGCGCGACCTGCTCGCTGATCCCGGGTTCGTCGTCCCCGTCCGCGGCGTCGGTCGGGCGGGCCACGAACACCGCCAGCGCGCACACCAGCACCGGAACGAGCAGCGGGCGACGGCGAGATGAGGGCATGTCAGCGATCGTGGCCCCGGAGCTCGCCGCAGGTCGCGTTCAAGTCGTACGCACGGGGGACGAGTGCCCCCGGATGGCTCAGTACGCCCGGTCGGCAAGACCCTCATGCCGTTCAGTACGGCGCCTGCCACACCACCGTCGTGCCGCCTCCGTCCGGCCCGATGCCCGGCCCGTACCAGCTGCCGCCGCCCACGGACTCCGCCCGCCGCTCAAGGTTGCGCAGACCGCTGCGCCGGCCGCCTTCCGGGATGCCGACGCCGTCGTCGGCGACGGTCAGCCGGACGGCGGGGCGGCCGTCCGGCAGGGTCGCCGTGGCGTCGACGACGACGTCGATCCGGGAGGCGCCGGCGTGCCGGAACGCGTTGGACAGGGCCTCGCGCAGGGCCGCGACGAGGTTCTTGCAGACGACGTCGCCGACCAGGGTGTCGACCGCGCCGACGAAGCGGTGCGAGGGCGTGAAGCCGAGCGGCACCGCCGCCATGGTGATCTCGCGCAGCACGTTCGTGCGCAGCCCCGCGGGCCTCTCGGCGGGGTCCTGCTGGAGCGCGAAGATGGCGGTGCGGATCTCCTGGATGGTGATGTCGAGTTCGTCGACCGCCTTGCCGACACCCGCCCGCACCTCGGGCACGAGCGACCTGCGCTGCGCGCTCTCCAGCATCATCCCCGTGGCGAACAGCCGCTGGATGACCAGGTCGTGCAGGTCACGGGCGATCCGGTCACGGTCCTCGAACACCGCGAGCCGCTCCCGGTCGCGCTGCGCCTCCGCCATCATCAGCGCGAGCGCCGCCTGCGAGGCGAACTGGACCGCGAGGGTGCGCTCCGTCTCGGTGAAGGCGCGCTCGCCCCGCGCGCGAGGGGTGACGAGGGCGCCCAGGACACGGCCGCCGCTCTGCAGGGGCAGCAGCATGACCGGCCCGTAGGCCCGCCCGTGCGCGGTGACCACGCGCCGGTCGGTGGCGGCGTCGTCGACGAACACGGCGTGCCCGCCGAGGAGTTCGGCGACGAGCTCGCTCTCCGGCGGTACGACCGCGCCCAGCATGGTGGAGGGCCGGTCAGCGGCCACCGCCGCGACCTCCAGGCCGCCCTCGTCGGCGGGCAGCAGCACGACGCCGGCCGCCGACCCGGACAGGGCGCGCGCCTGCTCGGCGACGACCTGGAGGGCGTCGTCCACGTCACCGCCCGCCAGCAGGGCCGTGGTGACCGCCACCGATCCGTCGATCCAGCGCTCGCGCTGCTGGGCGGCCTCGTACAGGCGGGCGTTGCCGATGGCGATGCCCGCCTCGGTGGCCAGCACCCGCACCATGTCCAGATCGTCGTCGTCGAACGGCCGGCCCCCTTGTTTCTCCGTCAGGTAGAGGTTGCCGAAGATCTCGCCCTGGACCCGGATGGGCAGTCCCAGGAAGCTGTGCATCGGCGGATGGTGCTCGGGGAAGCCGCACGAGCGCGGGTCCTCGGTCAGATCCGCCAGCCGCACCGGTTCCGGGGCGGGGGCGCCCTCCGCCGGACCCAGCGGTGGCTGCGGGACGATGAGTGCGCCGAGCAGCCCCTTGCGCCCGTCCGGCAGCCGGCCGATCCGGCGGGCCGTCGCCGAGTCGACGCCGTGGTAGACGAAGTCGGCGAGGCCGTCGCCGTCCTCGTCCAGCACCCCCAGGGCCGCATAGCGGGCGCCGGTCAGAGAGGCCGCGGTCTCGCAGATCCGCTCCAGCGTGGAGTGCAGTTCGAGACCGCTGCCGACGGACCGCATCGCCTCCAGCAGTTCCGGCACGCGCAGGGCCGGCCCGGCGGAGAGGCCGGAGGCGGGCGCCGGGGAACCGGACGGCGGGGAAACGGACATGACCTGAGCCTAATAAGTCCCATTTGCACCGGAAAGTCGGATCAGACGGCTAGCGCGCCGCCATGAGCAGCTCCGCCTCCTCCTCCCGTTCCGCCATGGCCCGCAACGGCCCGTCCACGGCGGCCAGCTCGGCGTACGCACCGCGCTGCACCACCCGTCCCCCGTCCAGCACGACCACCTCGTCGACCGCCTCCAGTCCGGCCAGCCGGTGGGTGATGAGCAGCGTCGTACGGCCCTCGGTGGCGGCCAGCAGATCGGCGGTGAGCGCGTCGGCCGTCGGCAGGTCGAGGTGTTCGGCGGGCTCGTCGAGGACCAGCACGGGGAAGTCGGCGAGCAGGGCGCGGGCCAGCGCGAGCCGCTGCCGCTGGCCGCCCGACAGGCGGGCCCCGTGCTCGCCGACCAGCGTGTCGAGCCCGTCGGGCAGGCTGTCGGCCCAGTCCAGCAGGCGGGCCCGTCCGAGGGCCTCGCGCAGGTCGTCCTCCGTCGCGTCCCTGCGGGCCAGGAGCAGGTTCTCGCGCACGGAGCTGTCGAAGAGGTGCGCGTCCTGGGCGCACAGCCCCACCAGCCGCCGTACGTCGTCGCCATCCAGCGCGTACGCGTCCACACCGGCCAGCGTGTAGGAGCCCGCGTCCGGGTCGAGGAACCGCAGCAGCACCTGGGCCAGCGTCGTCTTGCCGGAGCCGGAGGGCCCGACGACGGCGATCCGGCGGCCCTGGTCGAGGGTGAGGTCGAGGCCGGCGAGCGCGTCCCGGTCCTGGCCCGCGTGCCGGGCGGTCAGGCCCTTGACGACGAGCGGGAAGGGGGTGGCGGGCGCCTGCCGCGGCCGCTGCGGCTCACGCACCGGCTCGGGCGCGCCCAGCACCTCGTACACGCGCTCCGCGCTCCTGCGCACCCGCTGCCGGTACTGCGCGGCGAGCGGCAGCCCGAGCACGGCTTCGAAGGCGGCCAGCGGGGTGAGGACGACGACGGCCATCGTCACGCCGCCCAGCCGTCCCGCGGCGACCGCCTGGGCGCCCACGAGGGCGGCGGCGGTGACCGTCAGCCCGGACAGCAGCGCGGTGAGTCCGTCACCGAGCGCCGTGGCGGTGGCGGCGCGGGAGGCGATGCGGGTGAGCGCGGAGTCGGCGCGCCGTGCCTGGGCGGTACGGGCGGGCAGGGCGCCGGCGACGGTGAGTTCGGCGGTGCCGGTGAGCAGGTCGGTCACACGGGTCGCCAGCGCCCCCCGGGCGGGAGCGAGCCGGCGCTCGGCACGCCGGGACACGGCGCTGGTGACCAGCGGGACGCCGACGCCGGCGGCGAGGAGTCCGGCGGCCAGGACGGCGCCGGCCTCGGGCAGCAGCCAGGCGGTGAAGGCGACGGACCCGGCGGAGACGACGGCCGCCGCCCCGGCGGGCAGCAGCCAGCGCAGCCAGTAGTCCTGCAACGCGTCCACGTCGGCCACCAGCCGCGAGAGCAGATCGCCCCGGCGGGTGCGGCGCAGCCCGGCGGGCGCCAGCCGCTCCAGCCGCCGGTAGACGGCGACCCGGGTGTCCGCCAGCATCCGCAGCACGGCGTCGTGCGACACGAGCCGCTCGGCGTACCGGAAGACGGCCCGCCCGATGCCGAAGGCCCGCGTCGCCGTCACCGCCACCATCAGGTACAGCACCGGCGGCTGCTGCGAGGCACGCGAGATGAGCCAGCCGGAGGTCGCCATCAGCCCGACGGCACTGCCCAGCGCGAGCGAGCCGAGCAGCAGCGCCAGGACGAGCCGACTGCGCCGGGGGCCGGACATGGCGCGGACGCGGGCGAGGACCCGGCCGGTGTTCCTGGCGGGTGCGTCGGCTTCCTGCTCGTGAGCAACAGGGGCTGCGGACGCCTGCGGTGCGGCCGGGCGGACCTCGGGCGCCCGGCCGTCCACGGAGGCGGGAGCCGGGCGCTGCGCCAACCGCACCACCCGGTCCGCCACCGCGAGCAACGCCGGCCGGTGCACCACCAGCAGCACCGTCCGCCCGACCGCCAGCCGCCGGACCGCGTCGACGACCTCGGCCTCCGTGGCCCCGTCGAGCGCGGCCGTCGGCTCGTCGAGGAGCAGGACGGGCCGGTCGGCGAGGAACGCCCGGGCCAGCGCGAGACGTTGACGCTGACCGGCGGAGAGCCCGGCCCCGTCCTCGCCGAGCACGGTGGCCGTCCCCTCGGGCAGCGCGTCCACGAACGGCAGCGCTCCGGCGTCCGCCAGCGCTCGCCGTACGGCGGCGTCGTCGGCGTCGGGACGGGCCAGCCGTACGTTCTCGGCGATCGTGCCGGCGAACAGGTGCGGGCGCTGCGGCACCCAGGCGATCCGCGACCGCCACGCGTCGAGATCGACGTCCGCAAGATCGACTCCCCCGACCGTCACCCGTCCCTGGCTCGGGCGGACAAACCCCAGCAGGACGTTCAGCAGCGTCGACTTGCCCACCCCGCTCGGCCCCACCAGGGCGACCGTCTCCCCGGGCTGGATGGCGAAGGACGCCTGCGACACGGCGTCCTCGGCCCGCCCCGGGTAGCGGACGGACACCCCGTCGAAGGCCACGGCGCCCGCGGGCACCGCACCGGTCCCCGACGCCGGCACCGGCGTCTCCAGCACGGCGAAGATCTCCTCGGCGGCGGCCAGTCCCTCCGCCGCCGCGTGGTACTGCGCCCCGACCTGGCGCAGCGGCAGATACGCCTCGGGGGCCAGCACGAGGATGACGAGACCGATGTACAGGTCCATCTCGCCGTGCACGAGCCGCATGCCGATCGTCACGGCGACCAGCGCCACCGACAGCGTCGACAGCAGCTCCAGCGCGAAGGAGGAGATGAAGGCGATCCGCAGGGTCCGCATGGTCGCCTGCCGGTACTCGCCGGTGATCCGCTTGATGGACTCCGCCTGCGCCTTCGCCCGCCCGAACACCTTCAGGGTCGGCAGACCGGCGACCACGTCCAGGAAGTGCCCGGACAGCCGGGACAGCAACTGCCACTGACGGTCCATCCGCGACTGCGTGGCCCAGCCGATCAGCATCATGAAGACCGGGATCAGGGGGAGCGTGCCGACGATGATGGCCGCCGACACCCAGTCCTCGGTGACGATCCGGGCCAGCACCGCCACCGGCACGACCACCGCCAGCCCCAACTGCGGGAGATAACGCGAGAAGTAGTCGTCGAGGGCGTCGATCCCCCGTGTGGCGAGAGCCACGAGCGAGCCGGTCCGCTGCCCGCTGAGCCATCCCGGCCCCAACTCGACGGACCGCTGCAGCAGCCGCCCCCGCAGCTCGGACTTCACCGCCGCGCTCGCCCGGTGCGCGGAGAGCTCGGTGAGCCAGGAGACCAGCGCCCGCCCGCCCGCCACGGCCGCCAGGAGCAGCAGGGGAGTGCGCAGGCCGCCGACCGACAGACCGTGCTGGAAGGCGCCCACCACCACCTCGGCGATGAGCATCGCCTGCGCGATGACCAGCGCCGCCCCGACGGCGCCCAGGCCGACGACCGCCATCATGAACAGCCGGGTGGCGCGGGCGTATCGGAGCAGACGCGGGTCGATCGGTTTCACGTGAAACACACCCTCTTCTCAAGGGGCATGTTTCACGTGAAACATGCCCCAAGTCGGACTCAGTGCACGGCTCCGGCAGCGGCTTCGGCGGCGATGTGCTGCGTGCCGATCCGCTTGCGGAACACCCAGTAGGTCCAGCCCTGGTAGAGCAGGACGATCGGCGTGGCGATGGCCGCGCACCAGGTCATGATCTTCAGGGTGTACGGGCTCGACGAGGCGTTGGTGACCGTGAGGTTCCACTCCTCGTTGAGCGAGGACGGCATGACGTTCGGGAACAGCGTCAGGAAGAGCATCGCCACGGCGGCGACGATGGTGATGCCGGACAGGGCGAACGACCATCCCTCACGCCCGGCCTGGTTCGCCACCAGCGCCGCGACCAGCGCCGCGACGGCCACGACCAGGGCGACCAGGCTCTTGCCGTCCCCGCCGTCGATCTGCGTCCACAGCAGGAAGACCAGCGCCGACGCGGCCGTGACGAGCCCGACCTGGAGGGCCAGCTTGCGTGCCCGCTCCCGGATCTCGCCGAGGGTCTTCAGAGCCGTGAACACCGCCCCGTGGAAGGTGAACAGCGACAGCGTCACCACGCCGCCGAGCAGGGCGTAGGGGTTGAGCAGATCCCAGAAGCCACCGATGTACTCGTGGTTCTGGTCGATCTTCACACCGTGCACGATGTTGCCGAAGGCCACGCCCCACAGGAACGCGGGGATCAGCGAGCTCCAGAAGATCGCGGTCTCCCAGTTGCGCTGCCAGTGCTCCTCCGGCCGCTTGGCCCGGTATTCGAAGGCCACACCCCGCACGATCAGGCAGACCAGGATGATCAGCAGCGGCAGGTAGAAGCCGGAGAAGAGCGTGGCGTACCACTCGGGGAAGGCGGCGAAGGTCGCACCGCCCGCCGTCAGCAGCCACACCTCGTTGCCGTCCCAGACGGGCCCGATGGTGTTGATGAGCACCCGCCGCTCGGGCCGGTTGCGGGCGAGCAGCTTGGTGAGGATGCCGACTCCGAAGTCGAAGCCCTCCAGGAAGAAGTAGCCGATCCACAGGACGGCGATCAGGACGAACCAGACGTCGTGAAGTTCCATGACTCTTGAGCTCCCTTGGCCTAGTAGGAGAAGGCCATCGGCTTGTCGGCGTCACGGGTGTCGCCGCCGATCTTCGTGGGCGGGTTGAGGTCGGCCTCGGTGAGCTCCGGCGGGCCGGCCTTGACGTACTTCACGAGCAGCTTGACCTCGACCACGGCGAGGATGGCGTACAGCACGGTGAAGGTGATCAACGAGGTGAGGACCTCGCCCTGGGAGACCCCGGGGGAGACGGCGCTGCTGGTCTGCAGGACGCCGAAGACGGCCCACGGCTGACGGCCCATCTCGGTGAAGATCCAGCCCCAGGAGTTGGCGATCAGCGGGAAGCCCAGGGTCCAGATCGCCGCCAGCCAGTACAGCCGGCCGAGCTTGGGGCTGAGGGCCTTGTTCCGGAACAGCACCAGGTGCGGCACCTCGTCCTCGCCGACGCGCAGGTGCTGCGGCAGCATGAACTTCTTGCGGGTCAGCCACAGCCCGGCGATGCCGATGGCGAAGGACGCCATGCCGAAGCCGATCATCCAGCGGAAGCCCCAGTAGGTGACGGGGATGACGGGGCGGTAGTCACCCGGCCCGTACTTCTGCTGCTCGGCCTTGTTGACGTCGTTGATGCCGGGGACGTGCGAGCTGAAGTCGTCGTTGGCGAGAAAGGACAGCAGGCCCGGGATCTCTATGGCGACCTCGTTGTGGCCCTTGTCCACGTCACCGACGGCGAAGATCGAGAACGGCGCGGAGTCCTGGCCGTCCCACAGCGCCTCGGCGGCGGCCATCTTCATCGGCTGCTGCTTGAACATGACCTTGCCGAGGGTGTCGCCGCTGATCGCGGTGAGCAGACCGGCGATGACCACGGTGACCAGGCCCAGCCGCAACGAGGTCTTCATCACGGCCACGTGCCGCTTGCGGAACAGATGCCAGGCGGCGATGCCGACCATGAAGGCGCCACCGGTCAGGAAGGCCGCCGACAGGGTGTGGAAGACCTGGCTGAGCGCGGTGTTCTGGGTCAGGACGGCCCAGAAGTCGGTGAGTTCGGCCCGCCCCTTGGCCTTGTCGATCTTGTAGCCGACGGGGTGCTGCATCCACGAGTTGGCGGCGAGGATGAAGTACGCCGACAGGATCGTGCCGATGGAGACCATCCAGATGCAGGCCAGGTGGAGCTTCTTGGGCAGCTTGTCCCAGCCGAAGATCCACAGACCGATGAAGGTGGACTCGAAGAAGAAGGCGATCAGGGCCTCGAAGGCGAGCGGGGCGCCGAAGATGTCACCGACGAAGCGCGAGTAGTCGGACCAGTTCATGCCGAATTGGAACTCCTGCACGATGCCGGTGACCACACCCATCGCGATGTTGATCAGGAAGAGCTTCCCCCAGAACTTGGTCGCCCTGAGGTACTTCTCGTTCTCCGTACGCACCCACGCGGTCTGCAGGCCGGCCGTCAGGGCGGCCAGCGAGATCGTCAGCGGGACGAACAGGAAGTGGTAGACGGTGGTGATGCCGAACTGCCAGCGCGCCAGTGTCTCCGGCGCCAGAGCCAATTCCACGTCGCAGTCTCCTTACGTCGCCGTGGTAGCGGGCAGTTTGCCCCTTATGTCCTGCACATCACTGGAGCAACCGGGACACGCTTGTGAACGCGTTCACATTCACAAGCAATTATGACGCATGCTCGTTCGAGACTGGATGGGCGGGGGGTCCCTAGGAGAGTCCGATAGGTCACACCCGGAGGGGACCAGTCGGCCTCTAGCACGAAGGGCGCTCGGTTTCACGTGAAAACGAGCGCCCTTCGACCTGGGATGGGTCTTGGATGCGGCTGCTGTCACAGCTCCTTGCGGAACGCCTCCGCCACTTTCAGGAAGATGTCGTTGGCCTCGGTCTCCCCGACCGTCACGCGCACGCCCTCCCCCGGGAACGGCCGGATGACCACGCCGTGCTGCTCACACGCCTCCGCGAAGGCAACCGTGCGCTCCCCCAGCCGGAGCCACACGAAGTTGGCCTGCGACTCGGGCACCGTCCAGCCCTGGGCGCGCAGCCCGTCGACCACGCGGGTGCGCTCACACACCAGCGAGCCCACTCGGCCGAGGAGCTCGTCCTCGGCCCGCAGCGAGGCGATGGCCGCCTCCTGCGCGAGCTGGCTGACCCCGAACGGCACCGCCGTCTTGCGCAGCGCCGCCGCCACCGGCTCGTGGGCGATCGCGAAACCGACGCGCAGTCCCGCGAGGCCGTAGGCCTTGGAGAAGGTCCGCAGGACGCAGACGTTGGGCCGCTGCCGGTACAGCTCCACGCCGTCCGGGACCTCGGGGTCGCGGATGAACTCGCGGTAGGCCTCGTCCAGCACCACCAGCACATCGCTCGGCACCCGGTCGAGGAACCGCTCCAGCTCGGCCCGGCGCACGACCGTGCCCGTCGGGTTGTTGGGGTTGCAGACGAAGACGAGACGGGTGCGGTCGGTGAGCGCGTCGGCCATCGCGTCCAGGTCGTGCACGTCACCGGGCGTCAGCGGCACCTGCACCGACCGCGCGCCGCTGATCTGCGTGATGATCGGGTACGCCTCGAAGGACCGCCACGCGTAGACGACCTCGTCGCCCGGGCCCGAGGTCGCCTGGATCAGCTGCTGGGCCACACCGACCGAGCCGGTGCCGGTGGCCAGATGGGAGAGCGGGACGCCGAAGCGCTCCGACAGCTCGTTCATCAGACCCGTACAGGCCATGTCCGGGTAGCGGTTGAAGGACGAGACGGCCGCGGTCACGGTCTCCAGCACGCCGGGCAGCGGAGGGTAGGGGTTCTCGTTGGAGGACAGCTTGTAGGCCACCGGGCCGCCGGCCGCGGCGGGCTTGCCCGGCTTGTAGGTGGGGATCCCCTCCAACTCGGCGCGCAGCTTGGGGCTCGTCTCGCTCACCGCAGTCCTCCTCATGACCACCGGCTTCCAATACTGCTCACCTTATGAGGATTGGGCGCCGCTGCGCACCGGCGAGCACCGACCTGATCCCGGCCCGGTCCGACCTCACCAGCCCCATGCGCATCACGGGCAACACGACACGAAGACGCACGAATCGAGGGGCGCGGCCAGATATATCTGTGCGCCGGTGGCTCACGCCCTGGCGCGCATCACCCGTGCAGGTGAGTTGAGACCTCTTCGAAACATCGGGAAGTTGGCAGGCTCATGCGTGCCGACAAGTCACGTAGTGCCATTGGATCGTTCAACTGTCTTTCTTTCTAAGGCAGTTGGCCGCAAATGACCATGCAGAAACGTGCCTGTCAACGCGTGCATATGCGCCCGCCCTACCCCACCGCATGAGCCCTACTATCGGCTCGCCATGACAGCAGCAGGGAAGCACCAGGTGAGCCGCGCGGAAACCTCACGTCGAGGCAGTCGGCCGGGCCGGGCGGGCATCAGAGACGTGGCCGCCGCCGCCGGAGTCTCCATCACGACCGTCTCCGACGCCCTGAACGGCAAGGGCAGGCTCCCGGACGCCACCCGCCGCCATGTCCGCGAGGTCGCCGACCGGCTCGGCTACCGCCCGTCGGCCGCCGCTCGAACCCTCCGTACCGGCAAGTCAGGCCTGATCGGCCTGACCGTGACGACGTACGGGGATGAACCTTTCACCTTCACCGAGTTCGCGTACTTCGCCGAGATGGCGCGCGCCGCCACCTCCGCCGCGCTCGCCCGCGGCTACGCCCTCGTGATCCTCCCGGCGACCTCGCGCCACGACGTGTGGTCGAACGTCGCCCTGGACGGCACGGTCGTCATCGACCCCTCCGACCAGGACCCGGTGGTCAGCGAGTTGGTCCGGCAGGGTTTACCGGTCGTCTCCGACGGCCGCCCGGCCGGCGCGCTGCCGGTCACCGCGTGGGTCGACAACGACCACGAGGCCGCCGTACTCGGCATCCTCGACCATCTGGCCGACGCCGGCGCCCGCCGGATCGGCCTGCTGACGGGGACCACCACGGACACCTACACCCGCCTGTCCACCACGGCGTACCTGCGCTGGTGCGAGCGCGTCGGCCAGGACCCGGTGTACGAGGCCTACCCGGCGCACGACCCGTGCGCGGGCGCCGTGGCCGCCGACCGGCTGCTCGCCCGCCCGGACCGCCCGGACGCCGTCTACGGCCTGTTCGACCCCAACGGCACCGACCTGCTCGCCGCCGCCCGTCGTTACGGCCTGCGCGTACCGGACGACCTGCTTCTGGTCTGCTGCAGCGAGTCCACCGTGTACGCCAACACCGAACCGCCCATCACCACGCTCTCCCTGAAGCCGCGCCGGATCGGCACGGCGGTGGTGCAGCTGCTCATCGACGCGATCGAGGGGGTCGAATCCGACCAACCGGTCGAGCAGGTGATACCGACCGAGCTGATCGTGCGCACCTCGTCCCAGCGACGCCCGCAGCGCACGACGGTCAGCCCGCCGCGATCACCCGAGGAAGGGTAGGAACACGGGCCGTCAGCAGGCGGCCTAAGCCCTGCCCAATCGGGGCGAATGCCGCGGTGAACTGGAGTCTTGCTCCGATTCACCACCCCTGGGTCATCACATGGCGCGATCCGCATTCCTATGATGGGCCCACGACACCGCGGGCCGCTGCGACCAGGCAGTCCGAAGCGGTGCAGATGCGGCGCGATGGTGGAGGGGTCTGATGACTCAGGGGGCCGGTCAGGGACCCGAGACGGAGCGGACGGCGACGTTGCGCGACTTCCGGGTGCCTGCGTACGTCCACGAGACCGGTCCGTACGACCACAGCACGCACCCCGGCGACGTCGTACCGGCGCACGAGGAGGCGTATCCCGAGGGCTACCCGGAGGGGTACACGCCGACCGAGCGCGACCTGCCCGTCATCAGCCGCGGCGAGGTGCCCCAGCCGGCGGCCGAGCCACTGCCGGTGCCGCAGCAGGGGGAGGGCCCGGGTCCGCTGTTCGTCGTCGGCGACGTGCACGGCTACCTCGACGAACTGCAGGCCGCCCTGCGCGAGAAGGGCCTCATCGACGACGCGGGCCGCTGGTGCGCCGGCACCGCCCGCCTGTGGTTCCTCGGCGACTTCACCGACCGCGGCCCCGACGGCATCGGCGTCATCGACCTGGTGATGCGGCTGTCCGCGGAGGCCGCGGCGGCCGGCGGCTACTGCAAGGCCCTGATGGGCAACCACGAGCTGCTGCTGCTCGGCGCGAAGCGGTTCGGCGACACCCCCGTCAACTCCGGCGCGGGCACCGCCACCTTCCAGGCCGCCTGGCTGCTCAACGGCGGCCAGAAGACCGACATGGACCGCCTCCAGGACCACCATCTGCAGTGGATGGCCCGCCTGGACGCGGTCGAGGAGGTCGACGGCTACCTGCTCGTCCACTCCGACACCACCGCCTACCTCGACTACGGTGACTCGATCGAGGCGGTCAACGACACCGTCCGCGAGACGCTCACGCGCAACGACGCGGACGAGTGCTGGGAGCTGTTCCGCAAGTTCACCAAGCGCTTCTCCTTCCGCGACGAGGGCGGCGCCGACCACGTGCGCTCCCTGCTGGATACGTACGGCGGCACGCGCATCGTTCACGGCCACAGCCCCATCCCCTACCTCCTGGGCGAGGTCGGCTCCGAGGACGGCGAGGACGACGCCGGCCCCGTGGTCGAGGGACCGCACGTCTACGCCGACGGACTGGCCATCGCGATGGACGGCGGCGTGACCATGGCCGGAAAGCTGCTGGTCCAGCAACTGCCGCTGGATATCTGAACGTTCGCGGGGCAGGTGTACCCCCGCGGCGGAAGGGGGCGGAACGGCGCAGGCCAGGGCCCAATTTCCGGAAACCCCCTGTCACCTCGTGCCGTCGCCGCTCTACCATCGGTTTATCCGTAGCAGGCTCCCCTCCGTTTCTGCCCGACGGCTCGTTGGCATGCGAGCCCCAAGCCCTACGGAGCATCGGGGGATGCACATGAACAGCGTTCCGCAGCACCTGCTGAGCGAGGACCGCCAGGAGTACGAGCGGGTCCTCGATGAGGCGCTGCGCTCCGCCCCACACCGCCCGGAACTGGCCGCTGTCGGACAGCGGCTCAACGCCGAACAGCTGCGCACCATGGCGCTGAACGCCACCGCGCTCATCACGGTGGCCGCGGCGACCGAGTACCAGCACTACGTGAAGGTGCGCGAGGAACTGCGCCGGCCGGCGCCGTCCACCCCCTCGTCCACGTCCTCCTCCGACCACGAGTCCGGCTCGGCGGAGCAGGTCGTGGAGGCGATGGGGCTCGCCACCACCCTCGGCGAGGCCACCGCCGGCGCCGGCGCGGTCGCCGTCCTCGCGGTCCTGGCGCCCGTCCTCGCCGGAACGGCCGCGGCGATCTTCCTGCTCGTCGGCTACATCCTCAAGATGTTCGACCCCGAGCCGGCGTTCGCCCAGACCATGCTCACCGCGGGCTGGGTGTTCGGCGCCGTGACCGCGGCCGCGATCCTCGTCGCCGCCGTCGGGCTGCTGCTGACCGCCCTGCACAACCGGCCCACGCTGGACACCGGTCCGTACGGCGAACTCGGCGAGGAGGTGGAGCGGGCCAGGGAGGCCTGGCGCGAGGCGCTTCTGGAGCGCGGCATCCTGCCGTTTCTGCGGGAGGCCCTCGCCGACCCGTCGGCCGCGGCGGCACTGCACCAGCCGACGCCTTCGACGCCGACGAGCCGCATGCCGAACCTCGGTTACGACCGTCCGGGCTTCAGCAGCCCGGAGGCGGGCCCGTCCGCCGGACCACGGCCGAGCTTCACCAGCCCCGACTACACCAGCCCGGACTTCGGAGGCCCGGAACACCAGCCGGAGTAACCCCCGCCCCCGCGCCGACCGCCCCGAGAACGGGGCGGTGACGGGCGCGGGCTGTGGATGGTGGCGGGGTCACGGGGGCGAGCATCGAAGCGAGGGGTCGCCGGGAGCCGGGCCGAGATGCGCAGATAGGTGGTCACCAGGCGCGAGCTCCGGAGCGGAGAGCCACCGGCACGGGCCGTGAAACGGGATCACGGGGCGCGGGCCGTGAAACGGGGATCACCGGGCGCGAACCGCCAAGCGAAGGTCACCGGACGCGAACCGTCAAGCGAAGGTCACCGGGCGCGAGCCGTGAAGCGGGGGTCATGGGGACGTCCGTTCGTCGAAGTCCTTTCTCGCTGCCTGGATCGCCGCGATGTTCGCCTGCGACCAGTCGGTGATGCTCTGCATCAGCCCGCCCACCTGCCGGCCCAGCTCGGTCAGCCGGTACTCCACGCGGGGCGGCACGGTGGGATGGACGGTACGGGTCAGCAGACCGTCGCGCTCCAGCGCCCGCAGCGTCTGCGTCAGCACCTTCGGTGTCACACCGTCCAACCGCCGCCGCAGCTCGGCGAACCGCATGGTCCGGCCGTCCTCAAGCGCCACCAGCACCAGCATGGTCCACTTGCCGGCGAGCAGTTCCAGCACGGAACGGGTGGGGCAGTCGCGCAGGAAGACGTCCACGCCACCGAATTTCCTCAGGTCGAAGCCGGTATCCATGAGGTACCTCGATATCAGACAAGTGCCTTCTTCCGTGGGGCGTTCCTCCGGCCCGACCATGGAGCGCACGCACCGCAACTCACCGCCGAGGACGGGGATTCCTGATGTCCGGCCGTATGCACGCCATCATCCAGTCCGCGTTCGGCGGTCCCGAGGTGCTCGCGTACCGCGAGACCGACGTACCGGAACCGGGCCCCGGGGAGGTGCTGCTGCGGGTCGCCGGCGCCGGCGTCAACCCGGGCGACACGGTGCTCCGCGCAGGCCGGGTACCGGAGTTGGTCACCCTGCCGTGGACGCCCGGCAACGACGTGTCCGGGGTCGTCGAGCGGGTCGGCGAGGGCGTGACGAGGTTCGTGCCGGGGGACGAGGTGTACGGCATGCTGGCCGTCAGCCGGCGCGGCGCCTACGCCGAGTTCACCACCGCGCCGGCCGACGCGCTGGCCCTCGCCCCGAAGAACCTCGACCTGGCGCACGCGGGGGCTGTGCCCCTGGTCGCGGTCACCGCCTGGCAGGCACTGGTCGTGCTGGCAGACGTCCAGCCCGGCGACCGGGTGCTGATCCACGCCGCCGCGGGCGGTGTGGGTCACGTGGCGGTGCAACTGGCCAAGGAGTCGGGGGCCCATGTCACGGCCACGGCTCGGGCGGCCAACCACCCCCTCCTGCGCGAACTCGGCGCCGACGAGCTGATCGACTACACCACCACCGACTTCCGGACCGCCGTCGCCGGGGTGGACGTCGTCCTGGACCTGGTCGGCGGCGCCTACGGCCCGCGTTCCCTGGACGTCCTCCGCCCCGGCGGCCTGCTCATCGGGGCCTCGATCGACCCCGGCACGGACGAGGCGACGGCCACCGCCCGCGGCCTGCGCTACACCTGGGTCACAGCGGAGCCCTCCGGCGCGCTGCTGCGGCAGATCACCGAACGCATCGAGGCGGGCCGCCTGCGGGTCCTGGTCCAGGGCACCTACCCACTGTCCGAGGCCGCGGAGGCCCACCGCACGATCGAGACGAAGCGCACGACGGGAAAGCTCGTCCTCGTCCCCTGACTCTGCCGGCCGGCCGCGTCCCGGGCCGGGCAGTACGGCCCGCAACTCGCGCCGAGCCACGAGCCGCGAGCCGTTCCGCCCGCCGACCGACGGTTGAGTCCTCGTCCGCCAGACCCCGCGGAACCGCTAGTCCGCGATCGGCAGATACACCCGGTTCCCGCTCGCGGCGAACTCCTTCGACTTCTGCGCCATCCCCTCCTCGATCTCCTCCCGGGACCCACCGTGCTCCCGGCGGATGTCCTGGGAGATCTTCATCGAACAGAATTTCGGCCCGCACATAGAGCAGAAGTGGGCCGTCTTGGCCGGCTCCGCCGGCAGGGTCTCGTCGTGGAACTCGCGTGCCGTGTCCGGGTCCAGGGCGAGGTTGAACTGGTCCTCCCACCGGAACTCGAAGCGGGCGTCGGACAGCGCGTCGTCCCATTCCTGCGCACCGGGGTGCCCCTTGGCGAGGTCGGCTGCGTGGGCGGCGATCTTGTAGGTGATGACGCCGGTCTTGACGTCGTCACGGTTGGGCAGGCCCAGGTGTTCCTTGGGCGTGACGTAGCAGAGCATGGCCGTGCCCCACCAGGCGATCATCGCGGCACCGATGCCGGAGGTGATGTGGTCGTACGCCGGTGCGACGTCCGTCGTCAGCGGGCCGAGCGTATAGAACGGAGCTTCATCGCAGATCTCCTGCTGAAGGTCGATGTTCTCCTTGATCTTGTGCATCGGGACGTGTCCCGGGCCCTCGATCATGGTCTGTACGTTGAAACGCTTCGCGATCCGGTTGAGTTCCCCGAGCGTCCTCAACTCCGCGAACTGCGCCTCGTCGTTGGCGTCGGCGATGGAACCGGGGCGCAGACCGTCGCCCAGCGAGTACGTCACGTCGTAGGCGGCGAGGATCTCGCAGAGTTCCTCGAAGTTCTCGTACAGGAACGATTCCTTGTGGTGTGCGAGGCACCAGGCCGCCATGATCGAGCCGCCGCGCGAGACGATGCCCGTCTTGCGGTTCGCCGTCAACGGGACGTACGGGAGGCGGACCCCCGCGTGGACGGTCATGTAGTCCACGCCCTGCTCGGCCTGTTCGATGACCGTGTCCTTGTAGATCTCCCAGGTCAGCTCCTCGGCCCTGCCGTCCACCTTCTCCAGCGCCTGGTAGAGCGGCACCGTGCCGATCGGCACGGGGGAGTTGCGCAGCACCCACTCGCGGGTCGTGTGGATGTTGCGGCCGGTGGACAGGTCCATGACCGTGTCGGCGCCCCAGCGGGTCGCCCAGGTCATCTTCTCGACCTCCTCCTCGATGGAGGACGTCACCGCGGAGTTGCCGATGTTGGCGTTGACCTTCACCAGGAACCGTTTGCCGATGATCATCGGCTCGATCTCCGGATGGTTGACGTTGGCGGGCAGGACCGCCCGGCCCGCCGCGATCTCCTCGCGGACCACCTCGGGGGAGACGTTCTCCCGGATGGCCACGTACTCCATCTCCGGAGTGATCTCACCCCGGCGGGCATACGCCAGTTGCGTCACCGCGCTGCCGTCCCGGCTCCGGCGCGGCTGGCGCGGCCGCCCCGGGAAGACGGCGTCGAGGTTGCGCAGGCCACCTCGCGGCGAGGTGTGCTTGATGCCGTCGTCCTCGGGACGGACGGGACGACCCGCGTACTCCTCGGTGTCGCCGCGGGCGATGATCCAGCTCTCCCGCAGCGGCGGCAGACCCCTGCGGACATCGGTTTCGACGAGTGGATCGGTGTACGGGCCCGATGTGTCGTACAGCGTGACCGACTGCCCGTTGGTGAGGTGCACCTGACGGACCGGCACCCGCAGATCGGGGCGTGAACCCCCGACGTACGCCTTGTGCCAGCCGATGGACTTCCCGGCCTCCCCGTCGAGCTGGTCGGAGGCAGGCGTGCGTGCGTCCTTGTTGGTCATGAGACCTACTCCCTACGCCGGCATTACCCGGTAACAGGTTCGGCGGTCGACGCAGCGGTTTCCGTCTGCCCACGTCTCGTGCGGAACATCACTCGGTGTCTTTCGACTCCGGTGATGTTCCACGTGAAACATGGCTGGGACGGAGGTCAGCGCCCTCTCAGCCCGGTGCTCCGAGCTCCCGCGTGTGCAAAGGTGCCTCCACGCTAGCGTCATATGTGGCGCGGTGAACAGTGGGCCCCTGCCGTTCTTGCGATGATCGGGCGGTGACCACGACACCGCAGTACCCGTATCCGCCACCGGAACCGCCGCGCAGACGGGACGGCGTGCCCGGCTACGGAGACGGCCACAGCCACGGTCATGGAGACGGCCACGGCAGCGGCAACGGTGGCGGTGGCGGTGGCGGTGGCGGTGGCGACGATCACGGGCACGGTCACGGTTCCGGTTCCGGATCCGGCGGAGGGCACGGGCATTCGCACAGCCACGGCCCTGCCGCCCCGGTCTCCAAGCACCTGCGCAAGGTCATCGCGGCCATCCTCATCCCGTTCACCGCGGCCGTGCTGGTCGGGCTCGTGGTGCTCTGGCCCGGCGGCGCCCCGGGGCACAAGCGCAGCGGCGTCGGCTTCGACCGGCAGACCCAGCAGGCGACGGTCACCAAGGTCGTCAGCGTCAGCTGCAAGTCGGTGAACGCCTCCGGTGGGAGCGGCGGCACATCGACCACCGACAGTTCTTCCACACAGCAGGAGTCGAGCGACACCTGCAAGAAGGCGACCGTCCGCGTCGACACCGGCAAGGACAAGGGCCGCACCTTCACCGAGATCGTGCAGCCGGACCAGTCGCGGCAACTGCACGAGGGACAGAAGGTGGTGGCCGCCTACGAACCCTCGGCGCCCAAGGACCTGCAGTACTCGGTCACCGACGTCAACCGCCGGTTCCCGATGGCACTGCTCGCCGGCATCTTCGCGCTCGCCGTCGTGGTGGTGGGCCGGATGCGCGGCGTCATGGCGCTGATCGCCCTCGCCATCAGCTTCCTGATCCTCAACTTCTTCATCCTGCCCGCCATCCTGCAGGGCTCGAATCCGCTGGTCGTGGCGGTGGTCGGATCCAGCGCCATCATGCTGATCGCCCTCTACATGTGCCACGGCCTGTCGGCCCGCACGTCCGTGGCCGTGCTCGGCACGCTGCTCTCGCTGGTGCTGATCGGCATCCTGGGCTCGGTGTTCATCGGCTGGGCCGCGCTGACCGGCAACACGGACGACAACACCGGCCTGATCCACGGCCTGTATCCGTCGATCGACATGAGCGGCCTGCTGCTGGCCGGCGTCATCATCGGCTCCCTCGGCGTCCTCGACGACGTGACGGTCACCCAGACGTCGGCGGTCTGGGAACTGCACGAGGCCAACCCGTCGATGGGCTGGCGCGGGCTGTACCGCGCCGGCATCCGGATCGGCCGTGACCACATCGCGTCCGTCGTGAACACCCTCGTCCTCGCCTACGCGGGCGCCGCGCTGCCCCTGCTGCTGCTCTTCTCCATCGCGCAGAGCAGCGTGGGGACGGTCGCCAACAGCGAGTTGGTCGCGGAGGAGATCGTACGCACCCTCGTGGGCTCGATCGGCCTGGTCGCCTCCGTGCCGGTCACCACGGCGCTGGCGGCCCTGGTGGTGGCGGCGGACCGACCCGCACCGGAAGCGGCGACGGCGTCCGCGCCGGCGCCGACACGGACGGGCCGGGGGCGACGCCGTAAGCGGTGAGGGAAGGGGGACGGGAGAAGCGTTCCTGCACAGCCTCGGCCGCTCCTGAAGCGTTCGGCCCCACTCACGCCGACCGTCGCCCTCAGCCCGCGCTCTGCTCCTCCGCCAGGATCCGGTCCAACGCCTCGTCGAGATGGGCGTCGAAGTCGGCCAGCGCTCCCTCCTGCCCCAGCGGCACCAGTTTGTCGGTGCGGTCGAGGAAGGCGATGAGCGGAGCCGTGGACGAGCGGAACAGGGCCTGGTCGCCGCCGACCTGCAGCCGGATCAGGACGTCGCTCAGCGAGTCGGGGTCGGCCGGCGCGATGCGCACATCGCCCTCGCCGCACGGCCGACCCACTCCGTCGATCAGCAGTTCACGGCCGAACGCCCAGGTCACCGGCGCATCGCCCGGCAGATGGAAGGTCAGCCGCACGGCATAGGGATCGTCTGTCTCGTACCGCAGTTCCACCGGGATACGGAAGGACAGCTCCTCGGACACGAGGAAGCTCATCATGACCTCTGCCTGTACGGTCTCGCGCATCGCCTACCCCGTCTTGTGGTGCCCGTTGGCCGGGAATGTACCCCCCTGATCCTCATGGAATCTTGCTGAACGTACACAACAGATCACAAGGAGTGAGTTTTCAGATACTGATAGAGAGCGCGAGCGAGCCCAGCAGCCGTCCGATCTCGCTCTGCAGCTGCCGTGTGGCCGACAAGAGCCGATCGGCCTGGTGGCAGGGCAGGGAGAGGGCCATCGTCGCGGCCGTGGTCCCCAGAGTGATCGGGATCGCCGCACAGACCGTGCCCAGGGCGTATTCCTGACGCTCTGTCACCGCCTCCATGCGACGGGTCCGTTCGAGCCGACGCAGGAGTGTGTGGGTGTCGCGTACGGTGTACGGCGTGATGGACTGCACGGGATAGCGGTCGAGGTGGTCGCGGCGGGCGTCCTCGTCCAGCTGGGACAGCAGACACTGGCCGATCGCGTGCGCGTGCCCGGTCTCACGGAAGTCGGCCCACTCCTCCACCGCCGGGGTGCCCGGGGTGTCGGAGACGCACAGGACCTCGATCTCGCCGTCCCGGTAGACGGCGTAGTAGACGGGCACGCCGATCGCGTCCCGCCAGCCGGCCAGCGCCTCGACCACCGTGCTGCGACGTTTCTGCTGTGCTCCGCTGCTGCTCAGCCGCTCGGCCGCGTCACCGAGGAAGAACAGGCCCTTGTCGCGGTGCAGATAGCCCTCGTGCACGAGGGTGCGCAGGAGGTGGTAGGCCGTGGGCAACGCCAGGCCGGTCTCGCGGGCGAGTTGCTTGGCCGGGGCTCCGCTCGCGTGGTCGGCGACGCACTCCAGCAGGCGCATCGCCCGCTGGACGGACCCGATGAGGGTCGCCGACTGCGGCTGTGTGTCAGGGGCGGTCGGGGGCGCGGGCGCCCGGGAGGCCGGGGCGGGCGGTTTCGACGGCGCCCTTGAGGCCGGGGCGGCGGGGGCAGCCGGGGCGTCGGGGGACGCCGGGGGATTCGGTGAAGGCGGCCGCGACATCCTGGCGGCGGGAGAACCCGGGGATGCCGGAGAAGGCGGCCGGGATGTCCTGGCGGTGGGCGGTGGGCGGTCCTGCGTGTCGGGGCCGGGTTGTTCCGGTGGTCTGATGCCGCGGGGCCGCTGGGCCGGTGATACCGGAGCGGGAGGTGCGTGGGGGTCTGTGGGTGCGGTGTCTACCGTGGCCAAGGGTCACTCCCGAAGCGCGAGGGGGCAGCCCGTGCGGGGGAACACGGGTGGGGGTGTACGCCGCTCGCGGGGCGGTCCCCGCGTCGAACTCCGGACTCTAACCGCCCGTCACCGCCGACGGACGGCCTGTCCCGGAAACTTCCCTCGCGCGAGGGAACAGGTGATTTCCGTTACCGGTCGGTGGCCTCCCGCGGCCTCACCAGTCGCTGCGTGAGGAGGAGCTCGACATGAACTTCCGGACCACGTAGACCAGTCCGCCGACCAGCGCCACGAAGAGCAGCACCTTGAACAGCAGGTAGACGACGAAGCCGACGACGCTGGCTATCAGCCCGCCGAACACGACCAGGGCGATGACCGGCACCGCGACCCACTTCACCCACCACGGCAGTCCCGCGAAGATCTCTCGCATCGCCCTCGTCCTTACCTCTCCGCCCCGCTGCTGTCGCGCAGTGGGCCCATTCGATGTCCTGCCATCGATGCTAGGCCGCACCAGGCCCCCGGCGGGGGCCTCGCATCCCTTGTCCTCCCCTGACTGATCCCCTAGGGAACCCCGAGACGGCGCCTCAGCTCTCCGGTGGAGAGAAGACCACGAGAACCCGCAGATCCTCGCTGATGTGGTGGAACTTGTGGGCGACTCCGGCCGGCACGTACACCACGCTGCCGCGCGCCACCTGCGTGGTCTCCAGACCGACGGTGATCGAGGCCCGGCCGCTGACGACGAAGTAGACCTCGTCCTGGTGGTGCGGCTTCTGGGGGTCATGCTCGCCGGCGTCGAGCGCGTACAGCCCGACCGACATGTTCCGCTCGCGCAGAAACTGCAGGTAGGCGCCGTCGTTGGCGGCGCGCTCCGCCTCCAGTTCGTCCAGCCGGAAAGCCTTCATCGTTCTTGCCGCCCTCGTCCCGCTGCTCATCGTCGATCTGGTCTGCCACGATCAGACACATGAAGAATTTCGTAGTCAAGACGATCGCCAACGCGGGTGCCCTGGCGGTCGCCGTATGGCTGCTCGACAAGATCACCCTGACCGGTGACAGCACGGGCAAGAAGGCCGGCACCCTGATCATCGTCGCGTTGATCTTCGGTTTCGTGAACTTCCTGGTCAAGCCGGTCGTGAAGCTGCTCAGCCTGCCGCTGCTCATCCTCACGCTCGGTCTGTTCACCCTGGTCGTCAACGCGCTGATGCTGATGCTGACCTCGTGGCTGGCCGGAAAGCTCGACCTGAGCTTCCACGTCGAGGGTTTCTGGACCGCGGTACTCGGCGGCCTGATCATCTCGATCGTCTCCTGGGCGCTGCACGTCGTCCTGCCCGACGAGGACTGAGCGGGTGGTGAGGTATCGCGTCTGCTTCGTGTGCACCGGCAACATCTGCCGTTCCCCGATGGCCGAGTCCGTCTTCCGCGCGCGTATAGCGGAGGCCGGGCTCGACGGGCTGGTCGAGGTCGACAGCGCCGGCACCGGCGGCTGGCACGAGGGGGACGGCGCCGACCCGCGCACCGTCTCGGTGCTGGAAGAGAGCGGTTACGTGTGCGACCACACCGCCCGCCAGTTCCAGCCGTCGTGGTTCGCCCGGCTCGACCTCGTGATCGCCCTCGACTCCGGCCACCTCAGGGCCCTGCGCCGCCTCGCGCCCGCACCGGAGGACGCGGCGAAGGTACGGCTGCTGCGCTCGTACGACCCGGCCGCCGGGGACGACCTGGACGTGCCCGACCCGTACTACGGCGGCATGGACGGCTTCGAGGAGTGCCTCGGGATGGTGGAAGCGGCGAGCGAGGGCCTGCTCGCCGACGTGCGTGAACATGTGGAAGGACAGGCGGCATGAGTGATTCCGCCACGGGAGCCGCGGGCGACGGCACGCGCGCGGTGCGGGCCGGACTGCCCGAGCCGGTCAAGTACGAGCCGACCCTGCCCGGTCCGGTCTTCGCCGCCCACTACCACCTGCCGGGTGAACCGACGGGTCCGTACACCTACGGCCGCGACGAGAACCCCACCTGGACCCTGCTGGAGCGCGCCATCGGCGAGCTGGAGGCTCCCGGGCAGGACGGCGTGCAGACGCTCGCGTTCGCCTCCGGGATGGCCGCCATCTCCTCGGTGCTGTTCTCCCAGCTGCGCGCCGGGGACGCCGTGGTGCTGCCCAGCGACGGCTACCAGGCGCTGCCCCTGGTGCGCGCGCAGTTGGAGGCGTACGGCATCCGGGTGCGTACGGCGCCGACGGCCGGCGACGCCCAGCTCGACGCCCTCGACGGCGCGAAGCTGCTGCTGATCGAGACGCCCTCGAACCCCGGGCTCGACGTGTGCGACGTCCGGCGCCTCGCGGAGGCGGCACACGCGCGTGGGGCGCTGGTCGCCGTCGACAACACGCTCGCGACGCCGCTCGGGCAGCGCCCGCTGGAGCTCGGTGCCGACTTCGCCGTGGCCAGTGGCACCAAGCAGCTCACCGGGCACGGGGACGTGCTGCTCGGCTACGTCGTCGGCCGCGACGCGGAGGCCATGGCCGCCGTACGCCGCTGGCGAAAGATCGTCGGCGCGATTCCGGGGCCGATGGAGGCCTGGCTCGCCCATCGTTCGATCGCGACCCTCCAGATGCGCGTCGACCGGCAGTGCGCCACCGCCCTGACGGTCGCCGAGGCCCTGCGCGGACAGCCGGAGGTGACCGGGCTGCGCTACCCGGGGCTGCCCGACGACCCGGCGCACAAGGTCGCCTCGCAGCAGATGCGTCGCTACGGGTGCGTGGTCTCCTTCACGCTGCCCACGCGCGCGCGTGCCGACCGTTTTCTCGACGCGCTGCGGCTGGTCGACGACGCCACGAGCTTCGGCGGGGTGCGGTCGACGGCCGAGCGGCGCGGGCGCTGGGGCGGGGACGCGGTGCCGGAGGGCTTCATCAGGCTCTCGGTCGGTGCCGAGGATGCGGAAGACCTGGTGGCCGATGTGCTGCGCGCGCTGCGGGAGTCGGCGGAGTGAGCGGATTACGAACACTCCGCAGGGGTCCTGTACGCACAACGGACGGTCCGAGCCTCCCCCCTCGTGGCTCGGACCGTCCTCGGTTCCGCGCGCGAAGAACCGCGCGAACCAGGCTAGTTGACTCTGCGTCAGTGTCCAATCACAGTAGCGACAGAGACCTATCGACTTATTTATAGTTGGGGGCTCTGCCGGGGTCAGGGCAAAGGTGCCCTGACGGCCGGGGGCGAGGGCGCCTCGCCGGCCGGGGACATGGGCAGGGAAAGGGGAGGGCGTGCCATGGATCTGGCCTTGCTACGGACCTTCGTGACCGTGCACCGGGCCGGCTCCTTCACCCGCGCCGCCGCCCTGCTCGGCCTGTCCCAGCCTGCCGTGACCTCGCAGATCCGGACCCTGGAACGGCAACTGGGCCGCCCTCTCTTCCTGCGCCAGGCCCGTGGAGTGACCCCGACGACCATCGGCGACGAACTCGCGCACAAGGCGGCTCCCCACCTCGACGCCCTCGTCGAGATCGCCGAGAGCGGCCTCGACGACGAGTCCTCGCTACGGACCCTCCATCTGGCCGGGCCCCCCGAGTTCACCGCCGAACGGGCGCTGCCCGCCCTCACCGAGCTGACGGGCGACGACGGTCAGGCATTCGCCTTGCGTGCCTCCTTCGGGAACGCCGAGGAGACCCTGGAGGGGCTGGCCGCGGGGCATCACGATCTGGCCATCAGTACGGCCAGGCCGCGCGGCGCCCTGCTCACGGCGACTGCGCTGTGCGACGAGGAGCACGTCCTGGTCGCCGCCCCCCACCGGGCCGAACAGACGGGCCTCGGCAAGCTGCATCGCAAGGGGGCACCGGCACTGGAGAAGGTGCCCGTCATCGAGGTGCACGAGTCGCTGCCCTTCGTCTCCCGTTACTGGGCCTCGGTCTTCGACTCCCGCCCGGCCGCCCCGGGCACGGTCATCGTCCCCGACTTACGTGCCGTTCTTGCCTGCGCCATCGCGGGCGCGGGGCTCGCCGTGCTGCCCCGCTATCTGTGCGCGGCCGCCCTGGACCGGGGGGACGTCGTCGCCCTGCACGAGCCGGCGGTCCCGCCGCTGCGGACGTATTTCCTCGTGGTCCGGACGGGCACGCTGGCGATGCCCCCTATCGCACGGGCCCACGAATGGCTGCTGCGAGCTGCGACGGACTGGTGCTGAGCAGGGCTTTTACGGCCGTCACGGGGTGAGCTCGGGCGATGACGTCATGCGATGTTTCACGTGGAACCATCCGGGCCACATTCCCCCCATGACCGTCCGACCCGTGGTCAAGCGCACCGCCCGTGCCGTTCTCCTGGACGGCGACGACTTGATCCTGATCAAGCGCACCAAGCCCGGTGTCGATCCCTACTGGGTCACTCCCGGTGGCGGGGTCGAACCCGGTGACACCACCGTCGTCGACGCCCTGCACCGCGAGGTGTACGAGGAACTCGGCGCCAAGATCACCGACGTGGTCCCGTGCTTCGTCGACACCGTCGAGCACATCGGCGAGGACGGCGGCGCGACCGGCGTGAAAGTGCAGCACTTCTTCGTCTGCCGCCTGGAGTCGATGGACCCGTCCCTGCGACACGGACCGGAAGTGGACGAGCCCATCGGCGAGTACGAGATCGTCCGCGTGCCGTTCACCCGGGTCGGGATCGCCTCCGTCCACCTCGTACCGCTGTCGCTGCGGCACTACCTCGACGGCAACATCGAGGGCGTACGCGCCATGCACGCTCCGGATCTGGGCTGACTCTCAGTGGTCGGCGGAGAGGATCAGACGTCACGCACCAACGCGTAGGCTTCCCACAGGTCCCGGCCCAGATACGAGTGGGTGGCGAGCCCGGCAAGATGACGGTCCGCGTTGACCGCCACGGAGACCGGGACCGCACCGAACAAGTCCTTGTCGGAGAGCGAATCGCCATAGGCGACACAGTCGGTCCGTGCCACGCCGAACTCCCCGCACAGCCGGTCGGCGATCTCCACCTTGGCCGCCGCGCTCAGCACCCCGGCCGGGTCCACCGGCTCGCTGAACGGCACGGCCGGGAACCGCGAACCGTACGCCGCGTGTGCGCCCCAGTCCGCCAGGCGCTCGACGAAGAACGACGGTGAGAGCGAGACGACCGCGCAGAAGTCCCCCGCCCGGCGGATCTCCGCCCACACCTCGCGGATCCGCTCCAGCCAGGGAGCCTCTTCGAAAGCCGCCGTCACATGGGCCTCGGTGAGCTCCGCCCAGAGGGTGTAGACCCTCGTCGCGTACTCCGGTGGGTCGATCAGCCCCGCCGAGATCGCCCGATCCAGCGCCACCGTCTCGGCTTCCCGGCCGATTTGGCGGGAGATCTCCACGGGCGCCGTGGTGCCGTGCAGCAGTGTGCCGTCGAGGTCGAAGAGGTGAAGTCTGGGCATGCGCCAGAGGCTAGCGGGATGAGGAAAAGGCCCCGCGCAGAGCTCCCCGGTCGGTCGCCGTCCGCAGATGTTTCACGTGAAACAGGCCCGTCCTGTCCTCAGGCTGTGCTCTTCCCCACGACATGGCCAAAAGCTCGTGCGTCACCGCGGAAAGTGGTGGACGCCAAGGCCGCCGGTCCGACAGCCTGACCTGCGTGCCGACTCCTGCCCTCGCCTCCCTGCCCATCCGCCGACTGACACTCCGCGACCTCACCGCCTGCGCCGACCTGTCTCAGGACCGGGGGTGGGCGCGAGAGGAACACAAGTGGGGCTTCCTCCTCACCTCCGGCAAGGGATACGGCATCGACGACCCGGCCGGCGGCCTCGTCAGCGCCTGCGTCGTCACCGAGTACGGGCCGCAGGACCGGCCCGAACTGGCCGCCCTCGGCATGGTGCTGGTCGCCGAGCGGCACGCCCGCCGAGGCGTCGGACGCCGCCTGATGCGCCATGTCGTCGCGGAGATGGGCACCACCCCGCTGACCCTGCACGCAACCCCCAACGGACGCCCTCTCTACGAGGAACTCGGCTTCAAGCTCACCGGCCGGGCCGAGATGCTGCTTGGTCGCTTCACACCCGACGGTTCGGTCCCCAAGGTCCCCACCCGTCCGGCCACCGCCGAGGACCTGCCCGCGCTCATCCGCCTCGACGAGGAGGTCCTGGGCGTCGACCGCACCCATATCGTCACGCGGCTGCCTGCCTTCGCCGACCGGCTGCGGGTCGCGGAAGAGAACGGCCGGCTCATCGGCTACGCGGCCGCCTGGCCCAACATGGACACCCATGTCGTCGGCCCGCTGATCGCTCGGGACACGGAGACGGCCAAGGCACTCGTCACATCGCTCGCCGCCCACACGGACCGTCCGCTGCGCACCGACATCGACGTACGGCACGAAGAACTACTGGCGTGGGCGAAGGAACGGGGCCTCGCATCGGTCGCCCTCAACGCGGTGATGGCGTACGGCATCTCTGAGCTTCCCGGTGACTGGACCAGGCGGTTCGCTCCCGTGACAGTGGCCGCGACCTGACGCCGACCCGGCGCCTCACTCGTCCTGTGCGTAAGGTGCGGGTCATGGGAGATCTTGAGATACGCCCCGCGACACCCGGCGACGTTCCCGCGATCGTCGCGATGCTCGCCGACGACCCGCTGGGCGCCCGGCGTGAGTCACCGGACGACCTGGACCCCTACCTGGCGGCCCTGGAACGTCTCTCGGCCGACCCGAACCAGCACCTGGTCGTCGCCGTCCGCCAGAGCCGGGTCGTGGGCACGCTCCAGCTCACGATCATTCCCGGACTGTCCCGCCGCGGGGCGACCCGCTCGATCATCGAGGGCGTACGCGTTCACGCCGACGAACGTGGCAGCGGACTGGGCACACAGCTCATCGAATGGGCGATCGGCGAATCTCGGCGCCAGAACTGCCAGTTGGTCCAGCTGACCTCGGACAACAGCCGCACCGACGCTCACCGCTTCTACGAGCGACTGGGCTTCGAGGCCTCACACGTGGGATTCAAGCTCCCGCTGTGAGACAGGGCCGAAGGGACCACCACGGGAGAGGCGTCCTGTTCACCGCGGTCGAGCTGCGCAACCGGCTCTCGGCGG
>NZ_JBTWMV010000150.1:0-867 GCF_054850255.1 Streptomyces sp. 7R007
TAAGACGCCATTTCATTTGGTGATGCGGCGGTAGCAGATGAGGGTGCTGGCGATGCCGACGAAGGCGAGGAAGTGTTCGGGCTTGCGCTCGTAGCGGCGATGCAGGCGTCGGCATCCGTTCAGCCAGGACATCGTTCGCTCGACCACCCAGCGGTGCCGGCCCAGTCGGTCGGGGGCTTCGATCCCGCGACGCGCGATGCGGGGCACGATCTGTCGTCGCCGCAGCCAGCTGCGCAAGTGGTCGAAGTCGTAGCCCTTGTCGGCGTGCAGTTTGGCTGGCCGTCGGCGCCGTGGTCCAAAACGGGAGCGAATCGGCGGGATGCCGCGCATCAGCGGTATCAGAGCCTGGCTGTCGTGCAGGTTCGCCGCGGTGATGCCGATCGACAGGGGCAGGCCGTTGCGGTCGACGATGAGGTGGATTTTCGATCCGCTCTTGCCTCGATCGGTCGGATTCGGTCCGGTCAGCGGCCCCCTTTGAGGGCGCGGACGCTGACCGAGTCGATGGCGCACCGCGACCAGTCCAGCTCACCGCGCGCGCCGAGCTCGTCCAGGACCAGGCGATGGAGTTTGGCCCACACCCTTGCCTCGGACCACTCGGTGAAACGACGAAACGCCGTCACTCCCGACGGCCCAAAGCCGGGCGGCAGTTGGTTCCAAGTGCATCCCGACGTGGCCACGAAGATGATGGCGGCCAGCACCTCCCGGTCCCCGTGCCGGCGTCGGCCACCGCCCTGCGGGCGTTCCGGTGCCGGCGGCACCACACGCTCGAACAGCTCCCATAAGCCGTCCGGCACCATCCGCTCGACGAGTCCAACAGTCATCGCTCCAGACTGCCGCAAGATCACGCCAAACGAAACGGCGCCTAAG
>NZ_JBTWMV010000151.1:0-808 GCF_054850255.1 Streptomyces sp. 7R007
GCAATGCTGGTGAAGGCGAGGAAGTGGTCGGCTTTCCGTTCGTAGCGGCGGTGCAGGCGTCGGCATCCGGCGAGCCATGCCATGGTGCGTTCGATGGTCCAGCGGTGGCGGCCGAGTCGTTGCGAGGTCTCGATGCCCTTGCGGGCGATGCGGTGCCGGATGCCTCGGCCGGATAACCATCGCCGCAGGTGGTTGTAGTCGTAGCCCTTGTCGGCGTGGAGTTTGTGGGGCCTGCGCCGTCGGCGTCCCCGGCGGGAGCGGATCGGTGGTATGCCCTTCACCAGTGGGATCAGTGCCTGGCTGTCGTGGGTGTTGGCGCCCGAGATGCCGATGGACAGGGGCAGGCCGGTCCGCTCCGTGATCAAGTGGATCTTTGACCCGTACTTGCCCCGGTCTACAGGATTCGGGCCTGTCAGCTCCCCCTTTTCAGGGCCCGCATGTTGACCGAGTCGATGGCGCACCGGGACCAGTCCAGTTCGCCGCGGGATCCGAGTTCGTCGAGGACCAGGCGGTGGAGCTTGGCCCACACGCGGGCTTTCGTCCACTCGGTGAAGCGTCGGTGAGCCGTCGCGCCGGACGGCCCGAACGAGGCGGTCGGCAACTGCTGCCACGTGCAGCCCGATGTCGCTACGAAGACGATTGCGGCCAGCACTTCGCGGTCGCCGTGCCGTCGCCGGCCACCACCCTGAGGTCGCGACGGCGCCTCCGGCACCACCCGCTGGAACAGCTCCCACAACTCGTCCGGCACCAGCCGTTCAACGATCCTCGCCACGACCGGCAGCTTACCCAGCCAAATGAGATGAGCTCT
>NZ_JBTWMV010000152.1:0-786 GCF_054850255.1 Streptomyces sp. 7R007
AGTAGCACGCTCAAGACCCGAAGCGGAGTGATCTAGCCATGGGCAGGTTGAAGCGGAGGTAAGACTTCGTGGAGGACCGAACCCACCAGGGTTGAAAACCTGGGGGATGACCTGTGGTTAGGGGTGAAAGGCCAATCAAACTCCGTGATAGCTGGTTCTCCCCGAAATGCATTTAGGTGCAGCGTCGTGTGTTTCTTGCCGGAGGTAGAGCACTGGATAGGCGATGGGCCCTACCGGGTTACTGACCTTAGCCAAACTCCGAATGCCGGTAAGTGAGAGCGCGGCAGTGAGACTGTGGGGGATAAGCTCCATGGTCGAGAGGGAAACAGCCCAGAGCATCGACTAAGGCCCCTAAGCGTACGCTAAGTGGGAAAGGATGTGGAGTCGCACAGACAACCAGGAGGTTGGCTTAGAAGCAGCCACCCTTGAAAGAGTGCGTAATAGCTCACTGGTCTAGTGATTCCGCGCCGACAATGTAGCGGGGCTCAAGCGTACCGCCGAAGTCGTGTCATTGCGATATTGACCCCTAACGGGGATCGTGATGGGTAGGGGAGCGTCGTCTGCCGGGTGAAGCAGCACCGGAAGGTAGTTGTGGACGGTTGACGAGTGAGAATGCAGGCATGAGTAGCGATTCACACGTGGGAAACGTGTGCGCCGATTGACTAAGGGTTCCTGGGTCAAGCTGATCTGCCCAGGGTAAGTCGGGACCTAAGGCGAGGCCGACAGGCGTAGTCGATGGATAACCGGTTGATATTCCGGTACCCGCTGTGAAGCGTCAAACATCGA
>NZ_JBTWMV010000153.1:0-784 GCF_054850255.1 Streptomyces sp. 7R007
CGTCGCCGTTGACGATCATGCCGGTGTCCGCGGTGTTGCTGGTCCAGCCGACGCCGCTGCCGTGGTCGGCGCGCCAGATCCACATGTGGTCGCCGATGACGTCGTCGCTGTTGACGACGAGAGCCGTGCTGGCCTTGCCGACGCCTGCGCCGCCGACGCGGAAGTAGACGTCGTGCAGGGAGGCCGGGTCGGCCGCGTGGGAGGCGGCGGAGCCGGTCGGCCCGACCTCCAGCAGGGAGGGCGAGGTGGTGGTGCCGGCGTCGAAGAGCAGGCCGGCGATCTTCACGCCGTCGACGTCGGCGACCTTCATGGCGGTGATGCCGTTGTCGGGGACCAGGGTGGCGAGGCCCAGTCCGAGGACGACGGTGTCGGCGCGGTTGATCTGCAGGGTCTGGTCGAGGTGGTAGACGCCGGGGGTGACCAGGAGGTTCTTGCCCGCGGCGAGGGCGGAGTTGATCTGGGAGGCGGTGGCGCCCGGCTTCACGACGTAGAACGTGTCCAGGGACAGCGAAGTTCCCGAGGCACCGCTCGTCCAGCTGGTGCCGGTCGAGTTCGTGCGCACAGACGGCACGAACACCTGGTAGGTGCCGGACGTGTCGACGTACAGGAACGGCTTCTCGCGCGTGACCGGGCTCTGCGCGACCGTGGTGTAGGGGGGGTTGGGGAAGCTGGTGGCGGGGACGCCCGTGCTGCCGGCGAACACCATGTTCCAGTTGGCGCCGGTCCAGCCGCCGAGCTGGGAGTTGCGGGTCAGCCACTGCTGCTGGCTGCCCGAGTTGACCTG
>NZ_JBTWMV010000154.1:0-654 GCF_054850255.1 Streptomyces sp. 7R007
CCGCCACCCCGCCCTGCACCGGCTGCGCAACCTGCACTTCCACCACGCCGACAACGACGCGGTCATCGCCTACAGCAAGACCGAGGGCGACGACACCGTCCTCGTCGTCGCCAACCTCGACCCTCACCACACCCAGGAGGCCACGGTCTCGTTGGACATGCCGCGACTCGGCCTGGACCCGAACGCGTTCATGTCCGCGCACGACGAACTGACGGGTGAGACCTACCACTGGGGCAGGACCAACTATGTGCGTCTGGAACCCGGAAGGGCGCCGGCACACGTGCTCCACGTCCAGCGGTCGTCCACGTAGCCAGCAGATCGGAGGGTCACACCGTCATGACAGTCAACCAGCCCGTGCCGGACACCTTTGAGGACACGCCCGCCAAGGACCGCGACCCGGAGTGGTTCAAACGAGCCGTCTTCTACGAGGTCCTCGTCCGCTCCTTCCAGGACAGCGACGGCGACGGCGTCGGCGACCTCAAGGGCCTGACCGCCAAGCTCGACTATCTGCAGTGGCTGGGCGTGGACTGTCTGTGGCTGCCGCCCTTCTTCAAGTCACCCTTGCGCGACGGCGGCTACGACGTCTCCGACTACACCGCCGTGCTGCCGGAGTTCGGCGACCTGGCGGACTTCGTGGAGTTCGTCGACGCCGCC
>NZ_JBTWMV010000155.1:0-651 GCF_054850255.1 Streptomyces sp. 7R007
GGCGAACCCTGCGCTCCAGCAGCTGCGCGACCTGCACTTCCACCACGCCGACAAGGACGAGGTGATCGCGTACTCGAAGCGCAGCGGTTCGAACACTGTTCTGGTCGTCGCCAACCTCGACCCTCACCACACCCAGGAGGCCACGGTCTCGTTGGACATGCCGCAACTCGGCCTGGACTGGCACGAGTCGGTGCCGGTGCGCGACGAGCTCACCGGCGAGACCTATCACTGGGGCAGGGCCAACTATGTGCGACTCGAACCGGGCCACAGGCCCGCGCACATCCTCACCGTCCTGCGACCGTCCACCCCGCAGATCGGAGGGTCACCCACAATATGATCGTCAACGAGCCTGTTCAGGACACGTTCGAGGACACGCCCGCCAAGGACCGGGACCCGGACTGGTTCAAACGAGCCGTCTTCTACGAGGTCCTCGTACGTTCCTTCCAGGACAGCAACGGTGACGGCGTCGGCGACCTCAAGGGCCTGACCGCCAAGCTGGACTACCTCCAGTGGCTCGGCATCGACTGCATCTGGCTGCCGCCCTTCTTCCAGTCCCCGCTGCGCGACGGCGGCTACGACGTCTCCAACTACACCGCCGTGCTGCCGGAGTTCGGCGACCTGGCGGACTTCGTGGAGTTCGTGGACTCCGCG
>NZ_JBTWMV010000156.1:0-637 GCF_054850255.1 Streptomyces sp. 7R007
GCCGACGATCGCGATCGGCTCGTCCTCGGCCGAGCCGGGCCCGGCGGCGCGCACCGCGGTGGCCCGTGGCACCGTCGGCCCCTCGCCGAGCAGTTGACCCTCGATGAACTCGGTGAGCTCCTGCGGTGTCGGATGGTCGAAGACCATCGTGACCGGCAGTTCGAGCCCGGTCGCCTGGTTGAGCTGGTTGCGCAGCTGGACGGCCGTGAGCGAGTCGAAGCCGAGCTCACGGAAGGGCTTGTTGGCCGGGATCGGATCAGTCCCCGCGTGCCCGAGCGTCGCGGCCGCCTCGGTGCGCACGTGGTTGAGCAGGATCTGGTGCCTGCGCGCCGGCGTCGCGCCCTGGAGCTGCTGCCCGAGGGGTGTCGTGGCGGTGGCGCCGGGCTTGGCCGCGCCGGTGGTGACGGGCCGGGCGTTCTCCGGGAGGTCGGCCAGGAGGGGGGAGGGACGCCCGGCGGTGAAGGTGGGGGTGAACTGCGTCCAGTCGATGTTGGCGATCGTGAGGTTCGCGGCGTTGCGGCCGACGGCCTGGTGGAGGGCTTTGGTGGCCAGGTCGGGGTGGAGGGAGTGCAGGCCGAAGCGGGAGAAGAAGGCGAGCGTGTCCTGGTCCGCGGCGATCCCCGCCTGACTCCAGGGT